>NZ_JAVVLT010000125.1:65379-101671 GCF_036224885.1 Marinobacter sp. OP 3.4 | reverse complement strand
ACTTCTTCCTGAAGATAAAAGCAGCGTTTCCCGGTAAAGCGCGATGAACCAAAAATAACCGGGGCATAAAAGCAAGCCGTGTAACGGCTCAGCGGGCGCCCTCATAGGTGGTCACCGGCACCGATGTGCGACTGGGCCTCAGGTAGCGGGCAAAACCGGCACTGCGCAAGGCGAGGTCCACACAGCTTTTGATAACATGAGGAGAATCCAGCAGGAGCACATCCTCGAGCAACTGGGCGGCCCACTCGCGGCTGATACTGCGGATCACAGACTTGACCTTGGGCAGACTGGCGGCGTTCATGGAGAGGGCGTCATACCCCATGGCCATCAACAGCAGGGCGCCACCCGGGTCACCGGCAAGCTCACCACAGATGGTCACCGGCTTGCCCACCGAATGGGCATCCTGGGCGATCCGCACCAGGGCCTGCAAAACGGCAGGGTGGTAGGAATGGTAGAGCTGGGCCACACGGGGATTGTTACGATCCACCGCCAGCAGGTACTGGGTGAGGTCGTTGGAGCCCACGGACAGGAAATCCACCCGTTCGGCCAACTCCCGCACCTGGTATACCGCCGCCGGCACCTCGATCATGACCCCTACACGGGGCATGTGGATCTGGTAGCCTTCCTCCCGAACCTCGTGGTAGACCCGGTAGATCAGGTGGAGCGACTCCTCCACCTCGGAAATGTTGCTGATCATGGGGAGCATGATCTGCAGGTTGTTGAACCCCTCGCTGGCCTTGAGCATGGCGCGCACCTGCACCAGGAAAATCTCCGGATGGTCCAGGCTGATCCGGATCCCCCGCCAGCCCAGGAAGGGGTTTTCCTCGTTGATGGGGAAATAACTCAGCGCCTTGTCGCCGCCGATATCCAGGGTGCGCATGGTCACCGGGTTGGGGGCGAACGCCTCAAGCTGTTCCCGGTAGTATTCCCGCTGCTCCTGCTCGGAGGGAAAGCGCTCCTTGATCATGAAAGGCACTTCCGTCCGGTACAGGCCAATGCCTTCCGCACCATGGCTCAGGGAGCGGACCACGTCCGTCATCAGGCCGGTGTTCACCAGCAGCGACACACGGTGACCGTCGGTGGTGACGCAGGGCTTGTCCCGCAAAGCCTCAAGCCCCCGGAACAGTTCATCTTCCTCGTCACAGATTTCCTGGTAGTAGTTGCGAAGCTCGGCGGAGGGAGAGGCAAAGATTTGCCCTTCAAAACCATCGACAATCAGTTCCCTGCCGTCGAGCTGGTTAACCGGGATGTCCACCAGCCCCATGACCGTGGGTACACCCATGGCACGGGCCAGGATGGCAACATGGGAATTACTGGAACCCTTGACAGAAACCAGCCCTACCAGCCTGCCCCGCGGCACCTCCCCCAGCATGGCCGGGGTCAGTTCCTCACTGACCAGCACCGTCCTTTCCGGGTAGTCAACCTCGCGGGTATCACCTTCCTGCAGGTGTGAAAGAATGCGGCGCCCCAGATCACGGATATCAACGGCCCGCTCCCGCAGATAGTGGTCGTCCATCATCTCGAAGTGACGCACATACTGGTTGACCACCTGTTTCAGGGCCCCCTGGGACCAGAGGCCGTCGTTGCGGATGCGGTTAGCCACCTCGCCGGGCAGGGCATTCTCCCCCAGCATCCGCAGGTAGACGTCGAACAGGGCCTGCTCCTCCGGGCGGAGCTTGTCGGACAGTCGCTCGGACACCTTCTGGATATCTTCCTGGACGGCCTTTACCGCCTCCTGGAATGCCGCCAGCTCGCCATCGGGGTCGTTGGTGGTTTTCTCCGGGACGGCGTCCAGATCCGCCGGCGGGTACACCACCACACCAGCGCCGATGGCGACGCCCGGTGCTCCGGGTACCCCGTTGAAGGACACGTCCCGGGCTTCTTCGCCGGTCAGTGACAGACCACTGATGGCCCCGGTGGCCTCACTGTGGGCAATCACGCCGGCCAGCTGCGCCGATACGGTCACCAGGAAGGCTTCCTCGCCCTCATCGAAATTCCGGGAAGCTTCCCGTTGCTGGACCACCAGAACGCCCAATACCCGACGGTGGTGAATAATCGGCACCCCCAGGAATGACCGGAAGCGTTCCTCGCCGGTTTCCGGAAAATAGCGGTAACGGGGGTGAGAGGGGGCATCCTCCAGGTTGATAGGCTCCTCCCGGGACCCCACCAGGCCCACCAGCCCCTCGGAATGGCCCAGGCTGACCTTGCCCACCGCCTTCTTGTGAAGGCCCTCGGTGGCCATGAGAATGTAGCGATTGGACGCCGGATCCAGCAGATAGACGGAACACACCTCGGTGTTCATGGCGGCCTGTACCCGCGAAACGATAATGTCCAGCGACTCCTGCAGATCGCGGGCGCCGTTTACTTCCTGAACAATACTTCGCAAGGTACCGAGCATAGTGGGCGTCAATCCATCATTGTTGTGGGTCCTGCCGGCGCGGCGCTTCTTCGGCCCGCTGCCATTGGTCGACAATACTGAACAGCCGGGGAGCCAGTTCCCTCAGGGCCCGCCGGTATACCTCCCGCTTGAAAGACACCACCTGGCCCAGCGGGTACCAGTAGCTGACCCATTGCCAGCCATCGAATTCCGGCGAATCCGTGTGGTCAACCCGCACGGAGGCATCCGGGGAAAGCATCCTCAGAAGGAACCATTTCTGTTTCTGACCAACGCAAACGGGTCGTGAATTCTGCCTCACCATCCGGCGCGGCAGGCGGTAACGCAGCCAGCCGCGAGTGCAGCTGATGATTTCCACATCATCCGCACTCAGGCCGATTTCCTCGGCCAGCTCCCGGTAGAGAGCCTGTTCGGGTGATTCATCGTGCTTGATGCCACCTTGTGGAAACTGCCAGGAGTCCTGTCCGATTCTCCTTGCCCACAGCACTTCGCCCTTATGGTTGGCCAGAATGATTCCGACGTTGGGTCTGAAACCGTCTGAATCAATCACGGCACAGTCCTGTATCAAAGTTCGTTACGTGAAATCCGCATGGTCACTGTTGTGCGGACTCCCTGCCCCGATGTTCAGGGACTTTTATTCCAGATTGGCTCCATTCTTACAGAAAGCCTACGGGTCGGCAAACGAAGCCGGCACTCTTTTCAGCATGTTAGAATCGCCCCTAAAAATACATTCTGAGGAGACAACCCTTGACCCTGGCCATCTTTGACCTGGACAACACGCTGCTGGCGGGCGACAGCGACCACGCCTGGGGGGAATTCCTGGTGGACGCCGAACTTGTCGACCCTGAACACCACCGGCAACAGAACGATCAGTTCTATCAGGACTACCTGAATGGTGAACTGGATATCCAGCGCTACCAGCGCTTTGCCCTGTCACCCATCGCGAATCGCGACCCCGACGAAGTGACGGCCTGGCGCAAGGCCTTCATGGACAGCCGGGTGCGTCCCCTATACCAGGCAAAGGCAGACCAACTGCTGGAGCACCACCGCAGCCTGGGTCATACCCTGATGATTATTACCGCCACCAACCGTTTCGTCACCGGCCCCATCGCCGAAGCCATGGGCATCGAGCACCTGATTGCCACGGAACCGGAGATCCAGGATGGCCGTTACACCGGCGATATTACCGGGATACCCAGCTTCCAGGACGGCAAGGTGCTACGGCTGCAGCAGTGGCTGAAGGACAACGACGCCACCCTGGATGGCGCCTGGTTCTATAGCGACAGCCACAATGACCTGCCACTGCTACGGCTGGTAGACAACCCGGTGGCGGTGGATCCGGATCCGACACTGGAGCAGTATGCGAGGGAGCAGGGTTGGACGGTGATGTCGTTAAGGGATTAGTGGCCGAGCGGCGGCATACATCCCCTCTCCCCAGCGAGGGAGAGGGCCAAGGAGAGGGGGAGCGCCCGCAGGGCGCCATGATCCGGACGCATAGTGCTGGCCTCTCCACCCTCTCCCCAGCCCTCTCCCGTCAAGGGAGAGGGGGCTGCTCTGTGCAAACCGGGAGAGGTCTACAAAAATTCCGTCAGCGACCGCACAAAGCAGGCCTTGAGATAGTCGGTTTCCGGAATGCCCGGCACCATGGGATGGTCCGGCCCCTGGTAGCCCTGCTCCAGCAACTGCACGAAACGATCGACCTTGCGGGCACTGCCCCGGATGATATCCACCAGCTTGTCACGGGACAGATGCATGGAGCAGGAGGCGGATACCAGCAGTCCGTCCCTCTCAAGCAGGCGCAACGCCAACTGGTTGAGGCGTGCGTAGGCCTGCTCGCCGGCCTTCTGGTCACGGCGGCGGGGGATCAGTGCCGGCGGGTCCAGGACCACAATATCGAATTTCCGTTTCTCGTCGCACAGGTCCTTGAGTACGCCAAAGGCGTCCCCTTCCAGGGTTTCCACGGCACCAAAACCGTTCAGGGCGGCGTTATGGTGGACCGCATCCAGGGCCTGGCCTGAGCTGTCCACACAGGTCACTGATTCGGCCCCACCCGCAGCGGCCTGCAGTCCCCAGCCGCCGGCATAGCTGAACACATCCAGCACCCGGCAACCACGGCTGTACTGCTGCAGCCGTGCCCGGTTCATCCGGTGGTCGTAGAACCACCCGGTCTTCTGGCCACCGGCGAGCGGCACCTCGAAGCGAACGCCGTTTTCTCGCACCTGCAGGGTGTCAACCGGTTCGCCATCCACCTGTTCCACGTAGGAGTCGAGCCCCTCCACCGACCGCATCTTGCCATCGTTCTTGAGAATGATGGCCCTGGGGTGCGCCAGACGCTGGACGGCCCGCACGATGGACTCTCTCATGGTCTCCATGCCGGCGGTGGAAATCTGTACCACGACGACATCGTCAAACCGGTCGATCACCAGTCCCGACAGGCCATCCCCGTCACCATACACCCAGCGGTACCAGGGTTCGGCAAACACCCTTTCGCGCAGCCTGAGGGCAGCCTCCAGCCGATCCGCCAGACGCTTCGGTGTCATACCGCTGCTGGCATTACGACTGATCAGGCGACCGCAGATAAGCGCATGGGGATTCACGAACACCGTGCCCAGGGGCTTGTCATTGGCCGCTCGCAATTGCGCCTGGCCGCCGGCCTCGAAGTCAGCCAGGGGCGAGCGGCGGGTGTCCACCTCATTGCTGTAGACCCAGAGATGCCCGGCCCTGAGCCTGCGTTCAGCGCCCTTGCGCAGATAAAGTACGGGAAAGTCCATCAGGCGCCGACCTTACGCATCGGCCAGCAGATCGCCGTAGGCGGCCGCATCCATCAGTCCATCAAGTTCGCCCTTGTCGGCAAGCTTGACCCGGTACAGCCAACCTTCGCCATAAGGGTCCTCGTTGACCTTTTCCGGCTCGTCTTCCAGGGCATCGTTAATCTCGGTGACCTCGCCCGTTACCGGACTGAACACATCGGAAGCAGACTTGACCGACTCGGCCACCCCGGCTTCCTCACCGCCGGTCACGGTGTCACCCACTTCCGGAAGACCGATATAGACCACGTCACCAAGCTGTTCCTGGGCAAAATCGGTAATGCCGACGGTCGCCGTACCGTCATCCGCCACCCTGACCCACTGGTGAGTCTCGATGTACTTGAGATCGGCAGGTATTTCACTCATATCACTTGTCCATGGCTGGAGAATTTGCCGCAGTTTACCGGAAACCACGCTGAAACAGGAACGCCAGAATCGCCGGCACCACCCGTTCGAACCGCTGAAAACGGTGATCGCCACCGGGCTGGATCCAGGTCCTCGCCCCCGGGTGCTTGGCCAGGGCCTCCCGGTAGTCGAGGGTTTCGTCGGCGGTCTGCACAAGGATGAACAGCCTGTCGTCCTCCGCGCGCTCGCCGGGTTCCATCGCTTCAAGGGTAGACGTATGGTCGGTGGTCAGCTCGTAATGCTCACCGGTATAGGGATTGTACTGTGGTCCCAGGTGATCCTGCAGCAGGCGGTGGGGCCAGGCTGCCGGATTGATCAGGGCAGCCCTGATGCCCATACGGGCCGACACCACGGAGGCAAAGAACCCCCCCATGGAACTGCCGATAAGCCCGACAGGCCGGTCACCCGCCGATGCCACGGCCTCGACGGCCCTTTCCAGCGCCCGCTGCGGGTCGAACCCCAGGTCCGGTACCACCAGCTCCGCCTCCGGCGCCAGTTCCGGCAGGAGGGCGCGGAGTTCCGAGACCTTCCGGGATTTCGGGGAGCTGTTAAAACCGTGGAGATAGACCACTACGGGGCCGGTTCCTGGGGATGTCATGGAATCTGCCTGATGTGTTGACTGAAAAGATAGACAGTCTACCCGGAGCCACTAGCCTTGTGGAGAGCCTTTAGCGATCGGCGCGGACCATCATGGACGGGTTCAGTAACCGGTGCTGTCGGTGTCCAGTTCGTAGCGGAAATCCGTAGCGCGCTCCACGCCGGTCTGGATAGTGCCATCGCTGCGCAGATCCAGCCAGCGGAACCCCGGCGCCAGTCGTTCCACCGAGAAATCGGTGGACCCGGCCTCAAACTGGATGCAGGTGGATGGTGTCGCGAGCAATCGGACATCCCCCCGGTACAGATCCAGATCCTGGTGGATGTGCCCCCAGAGCACCGCCCGGACGTTATCGAAGCGATCAATGACCCGCCAGAAATCGTCACGGTTGCTCAGGCCGATGGCATTCATCCACTGGGTCCCGATCTCAATCGGGTGATGGTGCAGACTGACCAGCGCCGGTCGCCCGGGATAAGACGCCAGCGCGTCTTCCAGGAACGCCAGTTCCTCCGGCTCCAGGTAGCCGTACACCTGCCCTTTCACCGATGAGTCCAGCATGATCACCTGCCACTGACCAATCAGCAGATGGCGCCCGGCAGCGTTATAGCGCTCGGCAACCCGGGTCAGGAGCTCGCTGTCATCATGGTTTCCGGCCACCCAGCTCTCCGGGCAGCCAAACACGGACACCTGACGGGCAAATTCCCGGTAGGCGGTCTCGGAGGCGTCCTGGGCCAGGTCACCGGTCGCCAGCAGCAGGTCCGGATGACCATACCGGGTCCGCGCGCACTGCACCACGGCGTCCAGGCTCTCACGGGTACGAACCCCCAGCAGGGTGCCGTCCGTATCAGCCATCAGATGCGGGTCGGTAATCTGAAGCACCCGGGCGGCCCGGCCATTGGCGGGGCTGACCGTTACGGGTGACCTGTGTTCAAGTGCTGGCATTGCGTTATTCATCCATCTACCAATGGTGTAGATACTAGACGGATTTTACGCACACAACTTAAACATCAGTCACAAGTCGGGGGTAACGGGACAGGACGTTTTACAATAGTTTACGAAGAAGATGAGTTTATCACCCTTCCACACCATCCGAATGGCGCCACTGGCTACGCTCCGGCGTGACATGACCGAACCGCAGGCAATAGTCCAGCCAGTCCGCCACGAAACCATTGAGCTGGACCTTCTCGTCCGGATGGTGCATGAAGCGATTGGGGTAATCATTGACAGCGGCGATCTGGCGATTGCCGTAAAAACTGATCACCTCGGCCATGCTGGCATCGTGGTAAACCCTGACTGTGAGTTCCGGGTTGTTCAGCCAGCGGCCACTGTTATGGACCTGCTCGAGCAGCAGGGTTTCGGTATAGCGGGTCTGCTGGAGCACGGAAATGCTGACCCGCCCCAGGTAATGGGATTCCCGGTGCAGGTCGAACTGGAGCACATCACTGTCGTTGGTCTCCAGGTTGCGCAGGCGACGCAGACGCTGGTAATTTCCCTCGCACAGCGCCCCCAGGCGTTGCAGATCCGGTACATACCGGTTCCGGCGAAGCGTGGTGACCGTCATGGGCGACTCCATTCGCTGCGCAGGCGATCACGGTTCAGCTGCAGCCACTGGATGGCCATGATGGCAGCGGCGTTGTTGACCCGGCCGTCACGAATCATGTCGAAGGCTTCTGTGGCGCTGAAGACATGGGCACGGATGTCTTCGTGCTCGTGGTCCAGACCGAACAGGCCGCCGGCGTTTTCAGTGCTCACCTGGCCGGCATACAGGTAGACCATTTCCGTCGTACCCCCCGGGGATACGAGGTATTCACAGATTTTTTCAAGACGGTCGAAAGACAGTCCTGCTTCCTCTTCCGCTTCCCGTTGTGCCACCTCTTCGGGCTTTTCGCCCTCTTCGTTCATGCCGGCCACCAGTTCCAGCAGCCAGGGGGACTGGTCCCGGCCGATAGCCCCCAGGCGGAACTGCTCCAGCAGCACGACTTCGTCCCGCACCGGATCGTAGGGCAGCACGCAGGTGGCGTCACCACGCACGAACAGCTCACGGGTAAACTCGGACATGGTGCCGCCATCAAAGCGGGGGTGGCTGAGCAGGAGTTTGTCCATGCGGAAGAAGCCCTGGAATACGGTTTCCCGCTTGTGGACCTGCACGTCGCTGGCCTTGAACTGGAAGGGTTCTGGCGTCTTCTCGGTCATGGTGTTTCCGGGCTGTCTGGGTCGTTGGGCGTGATGAGGAACGATAGCCGGATGGCCTGCTGCTTTGCAAGTTGGTTTGTGGTGGTTTGGATTTGGGAGCATAGGAAGTCAGGGCGAGGAAGTTTTTCCGGACACGCCGTGAATACATCCCTGTAGGCTCTTCAAAAACGTCCATGTTTTTGAAGGTCCGGAAAAACTTCCTCACCCTGCCTTCCTCCATACATCTTACGGGGATTCAACAGGAGGAGGCGATAAAACCTGCGTCAACTCTAGGTTTAACGGAGACAGGTTGAGAACACTTTTCCGGACCGTCGAGCGCCAGGGACGGCGCTCGTCGAGCCCTACAGGGACGTACTTGCCGGGCGTGTCCGGAAAAGTGTTATCGACCTGTCGCCCAGGCACCAAACCCAGCAGTCTAAAAAACTAAACGCGGTCGTAAATTTTGGCCCCGGAAGCCACAAACTCCTCGGCTTTCTCCTTCATACCGGCATCCACCGCCTCCACATCATCCAGACCATGTTCCCTGGCATATTCCCGAACCTCCTGGGAAATCTGCATGGAGCAGAACTTGGGACCGCACATGGAACAGAAGTGGGCGACCTTGGCGGACTCCTTGGGCAAGGTCTCATCGTGGAACGCCCGGGCCGTATCCGGATCCAGGCCCAGGTTGAACTGATCCTCCCACCGGAACTCGAACCGCGCCTTGGACAGGGCATTGTCGCGAATCTGCGCACCCGGATGCCCCTTGGCCAGATCCGCCGCGTGGGCCGCGATCTTGTAGGTGATGATGCCCGTCTTCACATCGTCCTTGTTGGGCAGCCCCAGGTGCTCCTTGGGCGTCACGTAACACAGCATCGCGCACCCGTACCAGCCGATCATCGCCGCCCCGATACCGGAAGTGATGTGATCGTAGCCGGGGGCAATGTCCGTGATCAGCGGCCCGAGTGTATAGAAGGGCGCCTCGTCGCAGCACTCCAGCTGCTTGTCCATGTTCTCCTTGATCAGATGCATGGGCACATGGCCCGGCCCTTCGATCATGCACTGGACATCATGCTTCCAGGCGATCTTCGTCAGCTCCCCCAGGGTCTCCAGTTCACCGAACTGAGCCGCATCGTTGGCATCGGCAATGGAGCCCGGACGCAGGCCGTCCCCAAGGCTGAAGGACACGTCGTAAGCCTTCATGATCTCGCAGATATCCTCAAAGTGCTCGTACAGAAAGCTTTCCCGGTGATGGGCCAGGCACCACTTGGCCATGATCGAACCGCCGCGGGACACGATACCGGTGGTCCGGCTGGCGGTCAGGGGCACATGGTGCAGCCGTACACCGGCATGGATGGTGAAGTAATCCACCCCCTGCTCCGCCTGCTCGATCAACGTGTCCCGGAAGATCTCCCAGGTCAGATCCTCGGCGACACCGCCCACCTTCTCCAGGGCCTGGTAGATGGGCACGGTGCCGATGGGGACCGGCGAGTTGCGGATGATCCACTCCCGAGTCTCGTGTATGTTCTTGCCGGTGGACAGGTCCATCACCGTATCGGAGCCCCAGCGGATGCCCCAGGTCAGCTTTTCCACCTCCTCTTCGATGGAGGAACTGACGGCGGAGTTGCCAATGTTGCCGTTAATCTTCACCAGGAAGTTGCGGCCAATGATCATCGGCTCGGTTTCCGGGTGGTTGATATTGGCGGGGATGATGGCCCGGCCCCGGGCCACTTCGTCCCGGACGAATTCCGGCGTGATTTCCGGAGGCAGGTTGGCACCGAAGGATTGCCCTGGATGTTGCTGGTCGACCAGGCCGTTTTCCCGCGCCTCCTGTAACTTCATGTTCTCCCGGATCGCGATATATTCCATCTCCGGGGTGATGATCCCCTGACGGGCGTAATGCATCTGGGAGACATTGCGGCCCGGCTTTGCCCGCAGCGGCTTGCGCTCGTCCATGAACCTGAGCGGATCCAGTTGCGGATCTTTCATGCGACGGCGGGTGAACTCCGATGAATAATCCGCCAGTTGCCCGGTATCGCCACGCTCGGCAATCCAGCCGGCACGGAGCGGCTGAAGGCCCTTGCGCAGGTCAATCCGCGCCTCCGGGTCCGTATAGGGGCCGGAGGTGTCATAAAGCACTACCGGTGGATTCTTCTCGCCCCCCATATCGGTCGGGGTATCGGTCAGTTTGACTTCCCGCATGGGTACTCTCAGGTCCGGGCGGGAGCCCTGGACATAGATCTTGCGGGACGCGGGCAATGGCTGGATAGCCGCCCCGTCAACACGGGCGGATTCACTGAGAAAGGTTGGAACATTTGACATGATGCGGACCCTTATTTGTTCATCCTGTGACACGGGCCGCGTATGACGCTGGTGCTGCACAACAGCCACCATGAACCCGAGCAATGGAGACTCGGGCAATGGCTGTTCAGAGCTGTCCTGGATCCCTACGCCGGTGCTAGCCGGATCAGGTTAGCGGGTTCTGCGCTGCAATCTCAGCCGGTCGACATACCAATGCCGAACCAGCACCCCGTCAAGACGCGATTCTGGAGGTCTGAAGGAACACGCGGAGGTCGGTTATCGGACAACCGGGCAACCTGTCAGACCTTTAATGGCACACCTGAAAAACAGTGCACGGTCCAAGTCTAGAGATCCGTTGATTTATTGTCCATAATGACCCGCCGCTCTTATTACTTGGTAACTGCAGAAGTTACAGACACATGAATCGCCGGCCCTGTCAGGGTAGAGGGGGCGACACTTTGGGAGAACACATGAAAAAGCAATTGCTATGCGGCCTGATCGGTCTTTTCACGACCCAGGCCGCACTTGGCCTTGATCTGGTGGAGAGCTACGAGAAGGCCCTCTCCTACGACTCCGGTATCGCCGCCGCAGCAGCCTCCCTGGAAGCCCAGGAGGCCAGTTCGGACGTGACTCGCAGCGCGCTGCTGCCTCAGATCGGCGCCTACGGAAACGCCAACCACTATGACGTCGACGGCCCCAGCCAGGACAACTCCTACAAGAGCTTCAGCTACGGGGTCCAGCTGTCCCAGCCGCTGTTCCAGGCCGACGCCTGGTTCGCCTACGACGCCGCCAAATTCCAGACCGAAGCTGCACGGGCCGAGTACAACCTGGCCCAGCAGCAACTGATACTGGATGTAGCCGAGGCCTACTTCAACGTACTCCGTGCGGCCGACACCCTCACCGCCACGGAAGCCGCCGAGAACGCGATCGAGCGTCAGTATGAGCAGGCGCAGGAGCGCTTCGATGTGGGCCTGATCGCTATCACCGATGTCTACGAGTCCCGTGCCAGCTTCGACGACGCCACCAGTCGCCGCATTGCCGCCGAGAACGACCTGGATATCGCCCGGGAACGGCTCTCGCGCCTGACCGGCGAGTACGCTGAAGACATCGAGAACCTGGAGCAGGACTTCCCGCTGATGCAGCCCACTCCGGCGGATCCCCAGAAGTGGGAAACCAGGGCCCTGAAACAGAACTGGCAGATCCAGACCGCCATCCGGGAACTCCAGGCTAGCAAGGCCAACCTCGACGAGGCTAAGGCAGGCCACTACCCTACTGTAGAGCTGACTGCCTCAGTCGGTCGGGAGCGCCTCGAGAACGTAGAGCTCAGTACAGCATCGACACTGACATGGCAGGGGGGGGGCACCACCACCGAAGGCGTTATCGGCCTGAGCCTCAATGTGCCCCTTTACGCCGGTGGCGGTATCCAGGCCGGTGTCCGTCAGCAGCGGGCCACCGTGGATGTGCGGGACAACAACCTGGCGACCACCCGCCGGGACGTACGGGTCAACACCCGCAGCCTGTACCGCACCATCAACACCAATATCGAAACGGCCTCTGCCCTGAAACAGACCATTGTCTCACGCCGCAGCGCACTGGACGCCACCCTGGCCGGCTATGACGTGGGCACCCGGAATATCGTGGAAGTGCTGGACGCGGAACAGGCCTACTACGTGGCCCTCAGGGACTACGCCAATGCCCGTTACGACTACGTGGTCAACTCCCTGCGCCTGAAGCAGGCGGCGGGCACCCTCAGCCCCCAGGACATTATCGAACTGAACAAGTGGCTCAGCGAGACAGCCCCGGGCATCGAGGCACTGGCCACCGAGGACAAGACCCTCGACGATCCCACCCAATAAAGGCGGGATCAGAGTCTGCGACTGTCTACCGCGCAGACTCCCGGTCAAGCCGATCGAGGATGCCCCCGACCACCCGGTCCAGGGCGCCTCGATTGGCATTCACCACCCCCAGGGCTGCCTGCCCCAGGGTGGCGGCACGTTCTCCATCGGCCAGCAAGCCACCCACCTGCGCAGCAAGATCCGCCTCGCCCCCTACCCGAACCAGCCCCTGGCCGGTTTCCAGTTGGCGGTAGACTGTCTCGAAGTTGAACACATGGGGGCCGGTGACCACCGGCATGCCCCAGGCCGCCGGCTCCAGCGGATTGTGTCCGCCCCGCTCGATCAGCGAGCCGCCCACGAAAGCCACATCCGCTGCGCCGAACATCACCATCAGCTCCCCCATGGTATCGCCCAGGTAGACCTGCGCCGCCCCGACCGGCTCCCCCGACGACCGCCGCACCTGCGAGAAACCACGGCTGTCAGTCAGGGCCGACACCGAATCGAAACGGTCCGGATGCCGGGGCACCAGAACCAGCAGGGCTTCCGGGAGGGTTTCCAGGATCCGGGCATGGGCGTCGAGAAGCTGCTCATCCTCCCCCTCATGGGTACTGGCGGCGATCCATACCGGCCGCGCACCAATACCCTGCCTCAGGTCATTGGCACGCACCCGCACCTGGTCGGTGATGGTCACGTCAAACTTGATGCTACCAGTGACAGACACCGAATCCGGTCGGGCGCCAATGTCCACGAACCGTGCGGCATCATCCTCCGCCTGGGCCGCGATCCAGTCCAGGCGCCCGAGGAGGGACCGGACCCAACCGCCGATTCGCCGGTACCCGCGGGCGGAACGTTCCGACAACCTGGCATTGACCAGGAACACCGGGCACTGCCGGCGACTGGTTTCCACGATCAGGTTGGGCCAGAGCTCGGTTTCCATGATCACCAGGGCCCGGGGTTTGACCCTACGGACAAAGCGCCGCACGGCACCGGGGGTATCAAAGGGGGCATAGGCGTACAGCGCCCGGTCACCAAACAGGGACCGGGCCTGGGCGGCGCCGGTCGCCGTCATGGCCGTTACCAGCACCGGCACATCCGGACGGCGATCCAGGATCGCCTTGACCAGGGGCGCCGAGGCAATGGTTTCGCCCACGGAAACCGCATGTACCCAGATTACCGGCTGCTCCGTGGGAGCCACCAGGCCCAACCGCTGCTGCCACCCTTTGTTGCTACCCCCATTGCGGCGGGTCTGCCACCACAGGTAGGCCATGGCAAAAGGCAGCAGCAACCGATAGCACAGAGAGTAGACGACGTGCAGCATGGGGGCTCCGTGGTCGAGTGGGACGGCCATTCTAACCAATCATGCCATGAGTGCCACTGACAGCACCAAAGCCGCCCTGATAAACTGCTGGTTTTCAACCTCCGACATCGGCCCGACAGGTAGTCCAACCATCGTGAAACGCAAACACCGTAAGCAGGAAAGGGATCTCGACTACAGCCACTACCGGCATCCCCGCTGGTGGCCCACCTGGATCGGCCTCGCGATGATGTGGCTGATGTCCCGGCTGCCAATCCGCTGGCAATGGAGCGTGGGCAGACTCCTGGGGAACCTGGCCTGGCGCTTCATCCCCAAGCGCCGCCATATCACCGAGGTGAATATCCGGCGCTGCTTCCCGGAGCTTTCCGAACAGGAGCAACAGGCCCTGGTGCGAAAGTCGTTCCGGGCCAATGGCATCGGCATGATGGAGATCGGGCTGGGCTGGTTCCGGGACATGGCCGACCTCAAGGACATCACCCGTGTCCACGGCCTTGAACACCTGAACCGCGCCCTGGAGGGCGGCAAGGGCGTCCTGCTGGTGGGCGGCCACTACAGCACCCTGGAAATGGGCGGCAGCCTGGCCACCGAGGTCATGGATGCCGATGTCATGCAAAGGGACCATAACAACCCCCTGATGAATGCGGTCATGACCCGGGCCAGGGCAAAGCGCTACGGCGCCGTGCTCGATTCCAAGGACCTGCGCGGGCTGCTGAAACGGCTCAAGCAGAACCGCGCGGTCTGGTACGCCACGGACCAGGACTACGGTCGCAAGGGCATAGTCTTCGCGCCCTTCTTCGGCATCCCCACGGGCACCATCACCGCCACATCCCGCATTGCCGAGCGCAGTGGGTGCGCGGTGATGCCGTTCAGTCACTTCCGCCGGGAGGATGGTCCCGGCTACGACATCTACTTCCACCCGGCACTGGAAGATTTCCCCTCCGGCGACGAACTGGCTGATGCAACCCGCGTGAACGCCACCATCGAGCAGGAAATCCGCCGCCAGCCGGACCAGTACCTGTGGATGCATCGCCGCTTCAAGACCCGGCCCAAC
The DNA here is from genome assembly GCF_036224885.1 of Marinobacter sp. OP 3.4. NCBI lineage: Bacteria > Pseudomonadati > Pseudomonadota > Gammaproteobacteria > Pseudomonadales > Marinobacteraceae > Marinobacter > Marinobacter sp. OP 3.4. The sequence goes on along the minus strand of NZ_JAVVLT010000125.1, from coordinate 86,795 downwards.
CGCGACGATCCGGATTTTTACGGCAAGTCGTAACATCGTTGCGGACGGCGGCAGGTAAAGGGGGCCCACTTGCCGCCCCCGGGCATTGGTGGTAGCTTCCCTTCAGCCGTTTCCGCCCAAGGATCACCCCCACGACTATGGCGATTAACAGAACCTCACTCGCCGTGTTTGCCCTGCGCCAGGCAGGCAGACTCTCACTGCACATGGCCCAGCGTATTGGCCGTGTCCTGGGTACGTTGAGCTGGTGGTTCCCGTCCCGCTCAAAGAAGGTCACCACCGCCAATATCGACCTGTGCTTCCCTGAACTGTCCGCCGAACAACGCCACCGGCTGATCCGCTCGAGCCTGCGCCACACCGGGCAAACCTACATGGAAATCCCGCTGATGTGGGAATGGCCAGTGGAAAAGTGCATGGCCCTGATCCGGGACGTGGAAGGCCTGGAGCTGATTGATCAGGCCCTGGAGAACGGCAAGGGTGTGGTCCTGCTGGCGCCCCACCTGGGCAACTGGGAACTGGCGGGCATCTATTTCTCCACCCGCTACCGCATGGCGGCCCTGTATAGCCCGCCGCACCTGCCCGACTTCGAGGACTATATGATCCGCGTCCGCGAACGTGCGGGATCGGTCCTGGTACGTGGGGACCGGCGGGGGCTGGCGCGGATGGTGGGCATCCTCAAGGGTGGCGGCATTGCCGGTATCCTGCCGGACCAGAGCCCCCACAAGAACAGCGGCTACGCCTATGGCCCCTTCTTCGGCATCGATGTGCGCACCATGACCCTGGCCTCCAAGATGATCGCCAAGTCCGGTGCCGCCGCCTTTACCACCTTCGCCGAGCGTCTCAAGGACGGTGAAGGCTTCCGCATTGTCATCCGGCCCACTGAGCCGGGCATCGACAGCCGTGATTCCGTGGAAGCCGTATCGGCCCTGAACCTATCGGTGGAGAAATGCGTGCGGGAAGTTCCCGAGCAGTACCAGTGGGAATACAAGCGTTTTCGCCATCGCACGCCCGGGGAAATCAATCCCTACAACCCCACCAAGCGATGCAAATAAGGCCGGGAGTCTGCGAGGCAGCAAGTCACGCAGCCCACGACGCTCCGCATTTTTCCGGACAGGCATGGGCAGGCGCCCGTGTGTATACTGTGTCACTGTTTCCGACCACTGAACGCATCCGGTTTCCATGACAGCGACTGATATGCCAGCTAACGACCTGACGCCCCAGTCCATCGGCGTCGTCATCACCACCTACAATTCCCCGGCCTGGCTGGAGAAGGTGCTGATCGGCTACGAGAACCAGACCGACCCGGATTTTCGGGTGATTGTGGCCGACGACGGCTCCACCGAGGATACCCGGGCGCTGATCGACCGCTTCCGCAAGCGTGGCACCCTCACCATCGACCACGTGTGGCATGAGGACCAGGGCTTTCGCAAATGCCAGATACTGAACAAGGCGATCCGGGAAACCGACTGCGACTACCTGATCTTCACCGATGGCGACTGTATCCCCGAACCCGGTTTCATCGCCACCCACCGACGCCTGGCGGAACCCGGTCACTTCCTGTCCGGCGGCTACATCAAGCTCACCATGCCGGTGTCGGAGAAGATCAGCGAAGAGGATATCCGCTCGGCGGTCATCTTCGACCCGCAATGGCTGGTGACCAACGGCCAGCCCAAGAACCATAAACTGTGGAAGCTATCCCCGTCACAGGGCTTCCGGAAACTGCTCAATGCCGTCACGCCGGCCGCCGCCAGCTGGAATGGCATGAACAGCTCCACCTGGACCCGCGACCTGGTGGCCGTCAACGGCTTTAATGAGGATATGCAGTACGGCGGGCTGGACCGGGAACTGGGTGAACGCCTGTGGAACTACGGCCACAAGTCCAAACAGATTCGTTACAGCACCGTATGCCTGCACCTGGATCACGCCCGGGGCTACTCGAAGCCGGAGATCTGGGAAAAGAACCGGGCTATCCGCAAGGCCGTGAAGGAGCACCGCACCTTCTGGGCGGAAAACGGTATTGAGAAGTCCCGCCCCGATGCCTGATCGCCCAACCCCTTCCCGCTCCATGAGGACCCTGGTGGTCATCCACAGCCTGAAGATGGGCGGCATGGAACGGGTTGCCGTCAACCTGGCGGATGCCTTCGCCAGCGAGGGCCATGACAGCCACCTGCTGAGCTGCCGCAACCGTCCCAACGACCTGAACCCTTCGGATAGCCGGGTGACCCTGCACCACTGGGACCAGTTCCAGCAACTGATGAAGTCGGTGGTCGGTATTCCGGTCTTCCTGCTGTCACGCCTGTTTCTTGGCGTGATACTGCCCCGTTCCCACTTCATGTGGGTGGGATGGCTCCAGGGCTGGTTGCTGAAACGCCATATCCACAAGCTTGAACAGCAGCATGGTCGGTTTGACCGGATTATTTTCCGGGGCCTGGGCACCTTCAAGTACTTCTGGTCGTTCCGGGACGACCGCTGTACCTACGTCCTGGAGAACGTTATCCACTATGACAGCCCCCTGTGGCAGAAGCGGTGGGAGTGGAAACTGGTGCTCCAGGACCGGCACCTGGTGTGCGTCTCCTCCGGCGTAGAGGACTCCGCCCGGGAAGCCTTCTCGAAAGGCGCCATCACGCCCAGAAGCCTTCGCGTCATCACCAACCCCTGCCCGGTAGAGCAGATCCGCGCCCAGGCCGAGCAGACGGATCCGGACATTCCGGACACCCCTTATATCATCAATGTCGCCCGGCTGGTTCCCCAGAAAGGTCAGGCGCTGCTGCTGGAAGCCTTCGCCAGGGCCGATATCCCCCACCAACTGGTCATCGTCGGGGAGGGACCACTGCGCCAGGAACTGGAGCAGAAAGCCCGCAGTCTGGCCATAGCCGATCGCGTCTTCTTCGCCGGCAAGCGCGCCAACCCCTATCCGTGGATGAAGCGGGCAGACCTGTTCGTACTTGCCTCCGAGTATGAAGGGCTGGGCATCGTACTCACTGAGGCACTGGCCTGTGGCACACCGATCCTCTCCACGGACAGCCGGGGCGGGGTCCGCTTCGTGTTCCGTGGCGAGCTGGAGCAGTTCCTGACGCCCGCTACCGTGGAAGGCCTGGCGGCGGGCCTGGAATCCACGGTGGCCCGACTCCCCATCACGGTACAGGACGAGTGGCTGGCGCCGTTCCGCAGTGATGTGGTGACCGACGCTTTCCTGTCTGAACCTGAAGTGACAGCCCCATGAACCAACTCGCTCCCATTCCCCTGAACGTCCTGGTTGCAGGCATCTACTGGTCCGGCTCCGGCGCGGTGGTGGATTACCTTAAAGGACACCCCGAATGCCATGTCCCGAAGGGCGAGTTCACGGATTTCAAACGTCAAGGGCGGCTTGGCACCATGCTGGAGGCAGACACCGTGGCCGAGGCCCGTAAACTGGCCTGCCGCATCTGGCTGGAGACGGCGTTCGGCAAGTTGCCGGCAGCCTGGTGGAAACAGCGGGGCAACCAGAACCCCGCCAGCATGGCCCTGAAGGATCAGGTGTTCCACCAGCAACTCAAGCTGACGTACCTGAAACAGTACCGCCAACAACTGGCCCGATCCGGTCAGCCAGATGACGTCACCGCCTGGAACCAGTGGCTGCAGGCCGTGGGCCAGAGAATCGCCGGAGACCGCAGGGCCGTCGTCTGGAACCAGCCGATCTGGGTGGGAAAGCATGAGCACACCTGGCCAGGTTTTTTTGAACCCTACCGACTGGTTGTGGTCCACCGGGACCCGGAAGACCAGTTTGCGGAGGTGGTCCGGCAGGGCAAGATTGGCAAGCGGAAATCCGACCCGGCCTTCGACGACAGCGAAACCGATGACGTGGCCTATGTCCTCAAGGGCATTGCCAACAAGCTGGAAGCCCTGGCGGAGTTGCAGCGGATGCTGCCGGAAGGGAGGCTGCTGAATGTGAGCTTCGAGGCGTTCGTGGAAGATCACGACCGGCAGGCCACGCGGGTGTGCCGCTTCCTGGGCATGGAGCCGGAACAGGTGGCGGGGGCTTCCTTCAAAGCCCACGAGTCAGCCCGCAATATCGGCATCGGCCAGACGGATGCCATCCAGCAGACCCTGGCCGGTTACCGTCCCTTGGTGGACCGCCTGCGGGAGTTGCGGGCGAACCTCCCGGAGTAGCAAAGGCGCATCACGGTCGGCTCAGGGTTTTTCCAGCAGACAGTAGGCATCCAGATCTCCGGAGGCCGCCATGGCCTCGTAGGCCTCCAGTTCGTCCGCCGTGTCCACTTCCAGCCAGCCGTTGTCCACCAGGCAGGCCTTCACCGGCCAGCCGGCATCGATCATGCCCTGGATCAGGCTGGTCATGTACATATTGTCGAAGTCCTTGCCGTCATAGGTCGCGGACCGGTCCAGTTCGTCGAAGAACGCCCTGAACCGCGCCACCTGGTCGCCCCGGATCTTGATCAGCCCCATGTACTGGGCCTGGACCTCATCATAGCTGCCGGGTTTGCGCCCCAGTTCCGTGACGTAACCCTGACCGTCCATGCGGAAGGTTTCCGCATCGTCCAGGGGCTCGTCCATGCGCAATTGCCAGAGCCGTTTCCACTCCCGATCAGCCGCCAGGCAAACCGGCGCGTCGCAGTCGAGCACCGCCTGAAGCACCTTGGGTTCGTAGACAATATCCCCGTAGCTGATCAGCAGGTCTTCCCCGTCAATCATCCGGTCCCGGGCGCAGAACAGGGTAAGCACCATATTGGTGGCATCGTACCGGGGGTTGAGTACCAGAGCGGCCTGCAGGGTATCCAGGTCGTCAGAGCGATAACCGCCAATCACGGTAATGTTCTCGCGAACACCACAGGCGGCCATGGCGGACATCTGGTGATGGAGCAGCGGCCTCCCGGCCAGGGCTACCATGCACTTGGGCCGGTCGTTGGTATAGGGGCGTAGACGGGTTCCCTGCCCCGCCGCCAGGATCAGTGTCTGCATAAACGCTCTCTGAATACTTGCAGGAATAGTTGCTGGTCCGGACCGGCGAAAGGCGTCTCCCGCTCCGGGTGCCACATGATACCAGCCCATGGCAGGGTATCATGGGTATAAGCCTCTATCGTGCCATCCGGAGCCAGGCACCGGGCCGTCAGCCCACTGGCCAGACCATCCGGGTAAATACCCCAGTCATGGAAACTGTTCACCTCCCGGAAGTCGATAAAATCAACCGCCCCCGGCAACAGCTTCAGGCCATGCCTCACCGCGGTGTGGCCCTCCACGGGCTCCAGTTGCCCGCCCAGCCAGTAGTTGATCATCTGCATGCCTCTGCAGACTCCCAGCACCGGTATCTCCCGTTCCCTGGCCGCGGCAAGCAACGACGCTTCCGTGTGATCACGCTCCGGCGCTGGTTTGCCTGCGCCCGGTAACGAGGAAAGATCATTTCCCCCGGTCAGCAATATGCCCCCAACGCCCATGGCGTCCATCCATGCGACGGGATGTGCCAGCCCATTGGGAACCGGTACCGCCGTCAGCCCCAGCCCTTCCAGGAACACGCCCCATTGCTGATCCAGGCAATCACGGCGTTCGCCATAGGACTCCACCACTTCTACCCGTTGGGTGATACCAATACGCATATCAGCGAACCACCTCCAGGCGACGGTTGGATGGGTCCAGTTCCAGCACGGAGGCACCCGCCAGGCCGAGGTAGCGTGCCTCCCCGATACCGATGGCGGCGGGCAGGCCAAACTCGGCGGCGCGGATCGCCATGTGGGAGTTGGCGCCACCGTACATCGTGACCAGGCCAGCGATGTTGTGACCGAACAGCCAGTCGTAGCCGGGATCCGCCTGGGGGATCAGGGCGATACAACCGCTCAGGTCGACAGCCCGATCGTCACCGGTCAGTTGTCGCAGATCGGCGCACTCCGCAAGCACCCGCTGGCTGCCAATGAAATTGGCGTGACTGTCCGCATATAGGAACCCGTAAAAATCATCGCGGGACCTGATCAGCGGGGGCAGTTCTATCAGCGCTGTGGTTCGGGCCGCTTCAGAACCTTCCTGCGCACGCTGCCGCAACCAGCGTCGGGGGTCGGCCACCCCGGGATCGCCAGCGCGACAGGCAAGCAGGTCCTCAAGCGGCACCTGCGCCATGTCATCCCTTGAGAGGCCATGGCTCCCGGCAAAACCGGCAATGCAGTCCAGAGCCCGGGACAGGTAGCGGGTAAACTCGAACTTGGCCAGCTCCCGGCCCTCAATGGCTCCGTGCAGGAAGGTCTCCACTTCCTCCGGATCGGAAGGCAGGCCGGCGTCGGCCAGGGCCCCGAAGAAGTCCTGCCGCTCCGCCGCCCAGGCGCCGGAGTCCCCGGGATGAGACGTCTGTGAGGCCTGGGCACGGTCAACCACCGGCCGCAGGTAGCGCTCCGGATCGTCCGCGTAACTGGCAGAGGTAATATCGTAGGTGCCCGGTCGCAGATGACCGTAGCCTGACACCAACTGCTCAAACGGCATCTCGCCACGGGCCACACTCGCGGCGTCTTCGGTAAACCGGTGGGAAACGGTGCGGATGGTGTTCAGGAAATCGTCGACAGCCGCCTGCGACAGTATCCCCATGGTCACCGCCGAGCGCAGCAGGGTGACCGCCACAAAGCCACTGCGGGCCAGATGGGCGAAGGTCAGCGTCCCGACCCGACGGCAATCCTCCAGCAGGGCCGCCGCCTTATCCAGGTCCGTGAGCGGCCGGCTGCTGATCACCGAGAACCGTTCTTGCAAAGTATCAACAGCAGCCAGGTCAGCGGGGGTACGCCGGAAGGCTCCCCGGGTAATATCCTTGAGCCCGTCGGCCAATGCCGACAACTCATCCGCCCCGAACCCACCATGCTTCTCAAGTCGCCGCCGCCAGTGGTCAAAATCCAGGGCATAGCAGGTGGGTACCACATCGAACTCCACCTTGTCATGCAACTGGGGACGCTGGGCCAGCCACGACAGGTAGAAGCTCACCAGGCGGGCGGCAAGACCATCATCCAGGGACGCCGGAACAAAGGAGTTGAAGCTGGCCCGGATATCGATATAGGGATGCCCGGCAAACAGGGTCAGCAGCGGCTGGGGCCGGACATCCCGGTAGCCATATTCCGCACGCTGCCTGGCCCAGACATCGTCCAGGATGAGGAACCGGTACAGGCTGGCGGCCAGCCGCCCGGGCCGCGTTCCGATAATTTCGGCCGGATTCCAGTCCGGCATGATCCCGAACATGGGGCTCTCCCCCACCACAAAGGGGCCTGGAACCGACAACTGCTGGAAACGGGCCACTGCCTGGTCTATAGCGGCCCTGGCCGCATCGCTGGAGTCCAGCTCGTGCTGGACCGCGATCGGGCGAACCTGCAGGATGTGGATGCCCCCGTACTGGGTCATGGCGAATTCCACATCGAGGGAATCGAAATCCAGCAACGCTTCCACTTCCCGAAGTGCCGGCAGCAGCCCCACCAGGTTGTCCGGTATCGCCGGATGGCCGTCCGGCGCGTCCCGGTGCAGGAACAGGGTCTTGTGTTCCCGGCTGGCACCGCTGGTGATGGATTCGGTACTGGCGGTGGTGTCGTCGTAGTTGATGACGTAGTAAGGCGCGCCCGTGGCAAGCACCCGGGTAAAGGCGACACCACTGGCCGTGACATCCCTCAGCATCGGCTGCACCAGCACCTGGTTATCCGGGTGGCCGTCGGGATAAGAGGCGATTACTTCGGCAATGGCACGACTCAGCGCATCCGCATCATGCCGATTCACATTGAGGATACTGGTGTAGGCGCCCGCATTGGACACCCCGAAGCCATCCTCCGACAGGGCGCTGCTGCGAACCACCAACGCATCACCGTCTGCCAGGCGTCGATGGATGTCGGACAGGATCCGATCCCGGGCCTGCCCCCATTCCGCGACGGTAAAGCTGACCTGGTCCTCGATGCGGCTGCGGTTGAGCATGCCCTGCAGGCGATACAGGGTCTGGGCCTTGGTGCCCAGCACAAACCGGCTCAGATCATCGGGTTCATTCAGCTCCGCCCAGTCCCCGGCCACATCCGCGGCCTCCACCGAGAATCCCCGCATCCGCAGCAGCTCCACGAACTGCGACAGGCTGCCAAGCCGAATAGTGTCCGGGAATGATTCACGGTTCTGGTCGATGTACCCGGCCACCCGGGGAGACAGTCGCATCAGGCCCACGAATTCCGCGTCTGCTATCTCCGGCAACAGGTCGCGGCCCAGCCGGGTCACACGGGAGCCATGCAGGTTTACCTTCTCGCAGCGATCCAGATCGTCAGACGAGCGCCCCTCAAAGCGTGACCGCCACTGGCTGTCCACCAGGATGGCGACATCAGACTCCACGCTGTTCAGGGCACGTACCGCTGACGCACGGTACAGGACATCGGCAAACGACACGAAATGGACATCACGATCGTTCAGGGGCGCTTCCAGAAGCGATGCAGCGGCACCCGTCGACGCCCAGTTGGGGTTGACGGAGTAGTGCAGGTCCGGATAGCACTCCGCCACTTCCTCCAGTTGGTAACCACCGACAAAATGCACTTCCGGGGAAAACTCGGCCACCGCGTTCAACAGCCAGTCCAGCACCCGGCTTCGTCCCGTCGCGCCCCTCAACACACTGTGCTGATCGCCCTGGAAAGGCTTGCCAGCGCCCAATATGATGAACCGTACGTTATGTTTTACGTTACCGGGATTCAACTTCCATCCCCTGACTCCATTGGCTATTCAGACGTCTGGCCAAAGCGCTGCACAAGCGTATCGATGCCATCGACAGTCAATGTGGCCTGGCTGAAATCATGGTCCGACTCGCTCCAGCGGCGGGCAAAGATAAAATCCAGCCCGGCCCGTGTGGCCGCCTCGATATCGTAGCGGCTGTCACCGACGAACACGGCCGGATGCAGGATGCCACCGTTTTCCCATTCCCGGGCCAGTATCTCATCCTTGGTGTCCGGACTGCCGAAAATGCCACCGTCGAACAGCTCCGCAAGCCCGCGATCAGCGAAGACGCCGCGCAGTTCCTCCTGGTCACCGCCGGATACCACCAGCCAACGTGCGCTCCCGGTCAGGCGACGCAGGGTCATCAACCCATCCGCCACGGCACATTGGCGCAGACCCTCACCCACCAGACCGGCATAACGATCCAGCAATTGCTGTAACTCGTCCCCATCAGCCCGGGACCGTCCGACAATATCGGACAGGAAAGTGCTGAACTTCACATACCGGGAGATGCCCCCGTTACGGACATGATAGTCCACCAGCGCCTCAGCCTGGCCAGGGCCATAAGGCTCCGCTGCCTGGTAGAAGGCCTCTGTCTTGACCCGGTTGGAATCCAGCAGCACCCCGTCGCAGTCGAAGACCCAGGTCATGTAACGGGCCAGATCAGCCATTGATGTCCCCCTGTGAAACCATCCTGTCATGTATCGAAGCCATACTTTACCCGGGTGACCGAAACCGTGACAGTTTTTCCAGGGCCGACGGGTGCACACAGCCGATCTGGGCCGGGAACGGGGCATCCAGCAACATGGCCATGGCAAAGCGGTGACAGCCAGCGCCGGAAAAAATGGGCTCACCACCGGGCCCGATATGGACCAGGATACCGCCCACCTCACGGTAATTGTCCGGGTCAAGGTCCTGACGGGTCGGGAAACGGCCCTGGGCCTTGACACCCTCCCAGATCAGGTCAAGGGTACGGTAGCGGTTCCAGACTTCCTCGGGGGTTCGGCACTGGTCGGTAACGCCGGTGGGCGATACGGCGATCTTGCCCAGCAGGAAATCGATGGCACCCGCTTCCTGCCAGTCCTTGCCATCACACCAGTGGGCCCAGCAATAGGTGAGCTTGGGGTGATTTGCAAAGGGTTGCTCAAGGTCCCGGGGCCAGTCGGCGACAACCTTTCCGGACATCTGGCGAACCTTTCCTCCCAGACGGTCGGTGAGGTCCCGGGCCTCGATATACCGCTGGCATTCGGACGGGCGAACCCATATCCGCTCGGCATAGCGGGGCGCCTGCGGACCGTATTTCAGGCGATTGTAGCCGTCGATCCAGAAGGCCCTGAGTTGATATTTTAGTGCCAAAGCAAACCCTTCACTGGTCAGTCAGATGAATGCCGGCCTGAAAACCGGTCCGCTGACTCATGTCACTGGTGACTCAAAGAACAGTCGGTTGGTGTCTTTCACCATCCGGTGCATGCCAAACTCGCGGTCGATCCACTGTCGCAGCGCCATGGGATCGAACTGTCGATCCCCATCCACCAGCGCACGAACACCGGCGGCCATGGCATCCACATCGTCCACCTCGACGAGGATGCCGTACTTGCCGTGCCCCAACAGTTCCTCACTACCCGGCACACGGGTGGACACCACCGGCTTGCCGTAACTCATGGCCTCGTTGAGGACATTCGCCATACCCTCATTCCGGGAGCACAACAGGAACAGGTCGATGCCCGCAAAGAACCGGTCCATATCCTGCTGGTAGCCGAGAAAGTGAATGCGGGAGGATTCCGGCCGTGCCTGGATGGCGGACTTGATCTGCTGCTCGAACTCCCCTTCGCCAGCATGGACCACATGCACATTGTCCGGCAGACGGGCCAGCACCTCAGGCAACTGATCAAAGCCCTTCATGGGGCTGAATCGACCGGCGCATCCGACAATAACCGCGTCTTCGGGCAGGTTGAACATGGCCCGGAAATTCAGTCCCTCCGGGGTTTGCCCAGGCTGGCTGAAACCGTTATACACGCGAACCACATTACTGTCGTCGAAAAACCGGGGATGTTTCAGCATCTCCTGCTTCAGGGAGTCGCTGTTCACCATCAGGATGGCTTTCATCCACCGGAATATGGCGAAGTACTTGACCGGGCTCTTCACCCGGCGGGCGATGCCCAGGTACAGGACAATCCGCTCCACGCCCGCCAGCGTGGCGGACAGGGACACCAGCCACCAGTCCTTCTTCAGGGCAGCGAAGACCACATCGGGACGAATGCGGCGAAGGATCCTTACATAGTTGGCCACCACCGCGAGATTGAAATCACCACCCCGGGAGGGCACCTCAATCGCCGAGACATTCTCAAGCCCTTCAAAGCGCTCGGCGAAGAACCCCTTCAGCAGGATCACAGTGACCTGCACCCCACCTTCCCCCAGGAAACGGGCCCGCAGGCGTACATTTTTCTCGATTCCACCCCACACCTTGGAGGGACAGAACAGCACCGCCTTTTTCATGATTGACTCACACCCCTACTGTTTTCACCGGTCCTGCCCCGTCTTTCGCCGCTTTCTACGATCCCGGAACTGCCGCTTGAAGCGCCTGACCGCAAAGCCGGCGTCCTCCAGCCGGCTGGCCAGCCACAGCCACCGGGACGATGCCTCACCGGGTGTCAGGGAGGCCCGGGCTTCCGGACAACTGCGGATAAACCGGTCCAGTTCCCGGGCCTTCTGCAGGGCGGGCAGAAACCGGGGTTTCTTCAGCCGGAAATCGATAAAGACGATTCTGTCACCAGAAACCAGGAAGTTGGCGATCTGGGCGTCGGTACGGAGATAGCCCTTTTGGTGCAGATCCCTTAAGGCCGCCAATACCTGCGGCGCATCGTCCACTCCCGCCCGACGTCCCTCCACAAAGCGATAGCACAGGAAGGAATCGGTAACGAATCCGGCCTCGCGGCGCTCGCACGCCAGCACCGCCGTCGGCACGCCGAACCCCATTGCTGCCATCTGTTCAAGGTGACGGAAGGAGCGTACCGCATCACTGCCCCGAAACCAGGTCAGCAAACGCTCCCAACGACGACCATTACGGGCACGGGGCACCTTGAGCAGCAGCGACTGGTCATGAAAACGGACCTGGGCACTGAGGGTCCGCCAGTTGTCGCGGAACACCTGCTCCCGTTCCAGATCCCCTGCCAGGACCGCCTCCATCAACTCAATGCTGCCCCCCCTGTCCAGGGATGACACCAGATACCACGGTTTTTGATGGTAGGACTCAGCCACGGCTCACCACCAACCCTGGAGAAACCGCTGGCACGTCGTGGCATGCCCGACCTGACGCCCTTTCTTCAGAACAGTGCACAGCTGTCCGCTCCGTAGGCTTTCTGGAGTTCCTCAAGGTAGCCACTCAGGCCCATGGCCATGACCTCCTCAAACCGGTCATCCCCCTTGATGTAACCGCACTTCCACAGCCGCCGCATGATCTGGTACTGGAGGATGGGGTCATGGGTCTTGATGAAGGAGCGGGTGTAATCGGTTGGCTTGTCATTGGGCTGGCGATACCCCGCAAACCGGCCAGCAGACAACATCATATCCGTGTTGAAGATACGAATCTCCCCGGGCCCGAACCTGAGCATGTCGATCACGGCGTTGGGGCCTGCGTTGAGATGAGTATCAGGCAGGAACCACTGCAAGGATGTCAGAAGTCGAAGGTTTGGCACGGTGTCGGGAAAAAAGGACGAGCCCTTGCGGTTATTACACACCCCCCAGCGAAGTGTAGAGATGACGGCCTCATAGTCGGACCTGGAAAGGGCCCTGGCCTGGGTGTTGTTGTAGTAGGAAATGTCGATCCGCTCACCCTGTGTACGCGGATCGCGCCCCTGGTTCCCACCCCGATACCCGAACTTGACCACGAGGTCGTGCTGGTCAATCTCGCTACCATGGTCAGCCTCGGTGGCAACGGGCCCCACCAGCGCCACGCGCTTGCCGGCGATGGTGTCCCCGAAAGCCAGATCTGCAGAAGATACCCAAACGCGCGCGGCATCGGGATCGATCGGCCCACCGGACATCAGAGAGACATACCAACGGGCCTGTTCCAGCCGACGCTGAGCGCATCCAAGGGAAGCCATCCGCTCAAGCATTGATCGGGCCTCGTCGAACCGCTCGCGCTCGATCTCCGCATAACATGCCAGCGTCACCTGACCGAGACCGGCGGTGGCGCCCCCGGCATCGATGAGTGCCCGGTCGAGGGCTTTCTCCCTCAGAATCCGTGCGCTCTCGAAGAAACCGATACCAATGCACAGTCGGAAAAGGTCAAGCCAGGCCATGGAGGGCAAGGCTTCCGGGTTCAACTCCCGGGCCCTGGACTGGAGGTCTTCCAGGTGTTCACGGGTCAGTTCGGGACACCGGGTAGCTCCCCTTGATACCAGTACGGCCCAGAAGCTGGACAGCGAAGGGGGCACCGCATAACCGAAGCGTTTGAACGCCCACGGTAAACCACCATGCTGACCGGAAGCCAGCGCCGGCCCATTCTCGTCTCGAATATAGGCATCCTTCAATACCAGAAAACGCCACCAGCGGTCGCGCCGTTTCCTGCGGTAGAGAAGTCGATGTAGCATGCGTCGTGAACCCGTCGTTGTTCAGCCGTCAGGGCCTGTCACATGGAAAAGATGGAGCGGACCGGCAATTCATGGCGGGTCGGCGTGACCGCCAGCAGCTCCCGGGCCCCGGGGGTACTGGTGTACTGGGCCAGCAGTTCCCTCATTTCCTGGGTCCGGGGATCGTCCGCGCTATAACCATCGAACCCCGCCATCAACACCCGGGATGCATCACCACTGGCCGTGATGGCCAGAGCATAGGCGACCACGAGGGAGGTGGGTAACGTACAGGATGTTTCTCCGAACTCGAAGGTGCCCTGCTCAACCCAGAGCCCGAAATCCAGGATATCCTTGCCCGACAGCGCCTGCCTGAGGTCATCCGTCAGTACTGACCAGGGCGTTATCAGGGGCTGGGGGAGGGCCGTGTGGGCCTGGCAGTCGGCCAACAGGCGAACAGGGTGACAGGCGACCCTCAGGTCGATCAGTTCCGAGGCAACCTCGGCCTGGGTATTCAGCGCTATCACGACCGGCCGGTGCCGACGGATATAACTCTCGATGGCACTGCGATACCGGGCAACACCAGGCCCCGTGCCCAGCAGCATCACCTCCCGGTCTTTCAACCGTTCGCCGGGGCTCCAGGTGCCACCACGACGGGTGCCGTAGAAATGCCGGGCGGTATCCAGGGTGTCGAAACTGAATTTCTTGCCGCCATTGATACGCAGGTGCTCGATCACCGCCAGGACATCCTCTTCACTGTAGCGGGAATCCCCCAGCATTTCCTGGATATAGGTGGGGTGAATGCCGTACTTTCCCGCCAGGTAGTAAAAGGGATTGGTGCCCCAGCCATGGCGTTCCTGCATCGGTCGGAAGTCCTGCCGCACCACCTTCATCAGCGGTACTAGGGACACCGGATCACGCCGGCGATGGGCAACCTCAATGGCCAGTTCCTCGGTCCTGGCATTGCCGGGCCCACGTCCCATCCCGGTCACCGTGGCATCAGCCCAGGTCACTCCGTTCTCCAGGGCCGAAAGCGTGTTCTGCAGCGCCATACCCAGGTTGTCATGAGTATGGATACCCAGCGCACCATGCCAGTGACTCCGTAACCATGTCACGATACGGCCTGTCTGCTCCGGGTCCATACTGCCCATGCTGTCGGCAAAATAGAGGACATCAAGGGGGTAGCTGGCGGCGGCCCGGGCCAGGGCCTCAACCTCGGCCTGGCTGCGATCGGCGATCTGCATCAGGTTAAAGCCCACACGATAGCCCCACTCCTTGAGCCAGTGACTGGCTTCGAGCGCCTCCTCGAACTCGTGGACATGGCAGGCGATGCGGACAAGGTCCACCGGGGAATCCTGGCAGGCCGCAGGAAACAATGGCGACAGACGCCGGGCGATATCCCCGTGCCCCACCAGTTCCGAGGCATTGACCATCACGCCAATGGTGACGGACTCGGGCAGCGCCAGCCCCGACAGGAATTCGTCCGAGGTATAGGCAAAAGCCCCCCGGAAGCCCTCCTGGCGAAGTGAACGCAACCCCATTTCAATCACGTCGACACCCGCCGACGACATGGCATCCAGGTAGCGTTCCACCAGACCGGGCTCGAAGTCCCAGTCGTTGTAATACCCGCCGTCCCGGAGGGTGCAGTCCAGGAACGTCAGCTTGTCGTTGCTCATGTCTCAACCCCGGTTTTTCCAACGCCGGCCGCCAGCATCGCCTCAGCCATCAGGAAATCGTCTTCCCAGTCGATATCAAAACCCTGGATCTTGTCCAGCACGTACTTGTAGGGCTCGGCGCCGATCCTGTCGTTCCGGGTCCGGTAAACCTCCAGGGGCGCCAGGAATACGGCACTGTTGATTTCATAGAGCGGCTCCAGGGTCTGGGTACGGGGCCACTTTTCAACATTACGGTCGTAATTGATCGGCCCGGTGTCATTCCAGAGGAATCCACGCAGTTCGTTAACGGACATGAGGGAATCATAGCCCTCTTCACGCTTCGCCAGGTACGTCTCAATCATGTCATCGTAGTGCCGGGCCGTCAGAAACGGGGAGGTAACGTGGGTCCACAGCAGATCGCCTTCCTCCACCTGGGTTCCGGCATATTCAATCAGCTGGTCGGTACTGGTGCTACTTGAAGCCAGTTCGTCGGCCCGGGTGCGGATCTCAAGCCTGGGGCTGTCGACGGAGCGGGCATAGGCAATCACATCCGGGTCGTTGGTAGACAGAATGATGTGGTCAATCCGCCGGCTGGATAACAGCTGGTTCAGCTTGATCTCCAGCAGACCGTATTGGTAACCAGCGATCGGCCGGATATTCTTCTTGGGAACCCTCTCGCTGCCTTTGCGACAGGGCAGGAAACATGTAATCGCCACAATGTTAGCTCTCCTGGTAAGTGACGGCCATTGCCTTCGCCTGGTCAGGCAGTCGACGCTACCGGTTCTAACCTCCGGTCCGCAAGCCGCTCTTCCTGTTTCAGTGCCGCCCACAGGAACACCAGGACGAAAACAAACATCATGACGCCCATGTTACGCTCAAGCATGCTCTGGGTAAGGTTGACTACACCATGGAGCCCCAAAAACAGCACACCCGCAAGCCCTATGGCCCGTACCGAGGGCACCTCTGAACGGGTCTTTCTGAAAAATAACGCACACGGCACCAGCAGCAACACCAGGTACCCCACCAAACCAACCACTCCATACCTGGCCATGTTGTCAATATACTGGTTGTGCAGGTGACGAGACTTTGCCACCCGGGGATGTATTTCCCCGCTCTGCACAAGCTCGTCCGTTAGGGCTTCAGTTCCTGTTGGTCCTATCCCGATCAGGGGGTTTTTGCTGAACGCCACCAACCCGATCTTGTACATGTCCAGGCGCAGCCCGACGGAAGTGCTGTTTAGTCCATCTTCGAAATATCGATGGACCTGATCACCAGCCGTCCACATTCTTCTCTCAACCACATCTACCTGGGCGAAACAGGCCGGCAACGCAACCACCGCCAGGATACACCAAGTCAGCCAATGCCTGGTGGATGGCATGCGGTCCCGATAGACCACAAACAGCAGCACTATCACGACCGGAATGGCCACCCACCCACTTCGCGTACCTGAAAGCACCGAAGTTACTACCCCGCCCGCGAAGCCGAGGGCCAATAAAGTAGCCCACAGATACCCCAGCTTCGCTCGCAGGCCCCACAGCAAGCCCGCCAGACAAAGGCATGACAAGGCCAGCGCCCCATTCCCATAGTGGATCGGGTTGTCAAAGGCCCTCACACGTACTGAATTTTCAACGAGAGCCAGATATAGCGTGTAACCGCCCGTCAGCAGGCCTCCAATGCCGACAAACATGAAAATATGGGAGGCCCTGATGGGATTGACCAGCAAAAACAGCAGTACCAAGCCTGCAGCCAGATAGCGGAAGGAAAGGTCAAACTCCGAAATATCCTCCCCGTGGACCATAAGGACCAGGACCTGGGAGACAAAATAGAAGCCGAAAGCGGCCAGGAACCACAGACTGTCCCGGTCAACATGATCCCGGAGCTGTCTCCACTGGAAACCAAGGCACAGGAACGTCAGAGCCAGCAGCAAAGCCGGGCCAAAGTCGTAGGCCCAGGGTGTCAGTACATAGAACGAGAGGAATGAACCAACGGCAAATACCGCAACCCATGACAGGTATCGGTTATTCCTGTTTTCAACCTCCGGTAAAACCATCGATGCCGGATACCTCATCATAGAACGATTTTTCCTGACTCTGGGCCTGCTGGGGGACGCTTATGGTACCCCACAACGAGGGATTTCCACAGGCTATCACGTTGTGTTTCTGTAACCTTCGGCATGCGCTTGACGACGGAACGCCACAGCCTCTGGAGATTCGCCCGCTGCCATCGCCCGCCTGCTGTTCCGGGCCTCAATCGACATCGATCCAGATCGATGAGATACACGTTTTTCCCCGCCACCAGGATGTTGTCGCAGTTCAGGTCGACATGGTCCAGGCCGGCATCGTGGAAGCGGCGGATCATTACACCCACCTCTCGCCAGAGAGCCTCGTCAGTCAGGTTTGTCACCTCTGGCAGAGGTACAGCGCCCTCAATGCGGCGGATCAGGATAGCCGCGTGATACCACAAGCCGCGCGCCCTCTCCGAACAGGCGGCTACGGGTTCGGGGACTGGAAGCCCCTGGCTATACAGATGGCTCAGTAGCTGGTATTCCCTCCAGGAACGGGTACGTCGCCAGCCAGTGAAGACATAACTTCGGTCCGAGAACCGGGCAATCATCCCTCCTCGGCGGTAGTGCCTGAGCACCATTCCCCCCTGGTCGCTGTCGACAAACCAAGCACTGCCCCGGCCTCCCGTCGACACCGGACGGGCGTTCCGTCCCCAGTGCTCCGGATCAAACCAGTCTTCTGTAATCGCCTTATAGGCAGGGTTCACAACAAGCATCTATCAAACCTGTAAACGGCCCTACCCGGTGACCCGGAAAGACGCCGGGCGCCGGAGTGGGCTAGAATGGGCGCAAGTTTAGCAAGACCCGCGCCAGGCGCTCCAGCAAACCGACTCAGAAACTGCTCAGGACCGGCATTGATCAACTCTATCTGCATACTCCGCCTTTCCGCCATCGGGGATGTCACCCACGTCGTACCGGTGGTTCTCAGCCTCCAGGAACAGCTTCCCGGCGTGAAGATCACCTGGATCATTAGCAAGATCGAGGCCAAACTGGTGGGCGACCTGCCCGGCGTCGAATTCATCATCTTTGACAAGAAAGCCGGCTGGGAAGGTTATCGGGATCTTCGCCGGAAGCTGAAGGGACGTCGGTTCGATGCCCTGCTGCATATGCAGGTCGCCTTCCGGGCCAACCTCGCTGCGGCGGTGATTCCGGCAAAACTGAGAATCGGCTATGACAAGGCCCGCAGCAAGGACCTGCACAGCCTGTTCATCAACCGTCGCATCGCCCCGGCGCCACACCAGCATGTCCGGGATTGCCTCGCCAGCTACCTGGAGCCGCTGGGCCTGGCGGCGGCCCCGCCCCGCTGGGAGATACCGCTGGACGAGGGGGACCACGACTTTGCCCGCAGCCACCTGGCCAACGATCGACGAAACCTGGTGATCAGCCCCTGCGCCAGCCATATCCTGCGCAACTGGCCCGCTGAGCGCTATGCAAAACTGGCCGACCACGCTATCCGGAAACACGGCATGAAGGTCATCCTGGTGGGCAGTCCAGCCCCCTTCGAAGCGGAATACTGCACCGCCATTGAACAGGCCATGGAGGAAAGCCCCCACAACATCTGTGGCAAGGACACCCTCAAGCAACTTACCGCCCTGCTCGCTGGCGCCGACCTGGTGGTGGCCCCCGACACCGGGCCGGCCCACATTGCCAGCGCCATGGGTACGGATGTGCTGGGGCTGTTTGCCGCCAGCAATCCCAATCGTTCCGGCCCCTACAACTCCCTGCAGTGGTGCGTGAACCGCTATCCGGAAGCACTCCAGAAATTCACCGGCAAGACCGTGGACGAGGCCCGCTGGGGCGCCAAGGCAGAGTTCGAGGGCGCCATGGAACTGATCACCGTGGATGACGCCACCAGCATGCTGGACCGCTGGGTAGAGGCCCAGACAGCAAAAAGCCCCTCGCCACAGGCGTGACGAGGGGCCTTGCTACCGCTTTCCGTAAGACTTACTTGACCTTCGGGTCCAGCTCACCCGCCTCATAACGCTCGAACATCCGCTCCAGGTTAATCGGCTTGATCTTGCTGGCGTTGCCGGCGGTGCCAAAGGCCTCATAACGGGCCACGCAGACCTCGGTCATGGCTTTCATGGTTTCCTTCAGGAACTTCCGGGGATCGAACTCGGCCGGGTTCTGGGCCAGGAAGCGACGCACCGCGCCGGTGCTGGCCAGGCGCAGGTCGGTATCGATGTTGACCTTGCGCACGCCGTGCTTGATGCCCTCGACGATTTCCTCAACCGGTACACCATAGGTTTCCGGGATCTCGCCGCCATACTGGTTGATGATTTCCAGCCAGTCCTGGGGCACGGAGCTGGAGCCGTGCATGACCAGGTGGGTATCCGGGATACGGGCGTGGATCGCCTTGATCTGCTCGATGGCCAGGATGTCGCCGGTAGGCGGACGGGTGAACTTGTAGGCCCCGTGGCTGGTACCAATGGCGATGGCCAGGGCGTCCACGTGGGTTTTCTTGACGAAGTCCGCCGCTTCCTCCGGATCAGTCAGCATCTGGCTGTGATCCAGCGTGCCTTCGGCACCGATGCCATCTTCCTCACCGGCCTGACCGGTTTCCAGGGAACCCAGGCAGCCCAGTTCGCCCTCCACGGACACGCCACAGGCGTGGGCCATGTCGACGGTACGACGGGTGACATCCACGTTGTAGTCGTACTCCGTGGGGGTCTTACCATCTTCACCCAGGGAGCCATCCATCATCACCGAGCTGAAGCCCAGTTGGATGGAACGCTGGCATACGGACGGGCTGGTGCCATGGTCCTGGTGCATTACCACCGGGATATGGGGGAACTCTTCCACCGCCGCCAGGATCAGGTGGCGCAGGAACGGGGCACCGGCGTACTTGCGGGCACCGGCGGAAGCCTGGACGATCACCGGGGAATCGGTCTTGTCCGCCGCTTCCATGATGGCGCGCATCTGTTCCAGGTTGTTCACGTTAAAGGCGGGTACACCGTAACCATGCTCGGCGGCATGATCCAGCAGTTGCCGCATCGAAATCAGGGCCATGGGTTTTCTCCTTGATGAATATGTGTCTTTGAAGCCGGTCGCGTTGTCTCGGAGCCAGGGTGGGGGGAGGCTTTCCGGGACCTTCAAAAACAGGGACGTTTTTGAAGAGCCTCCATGGACGGATCCACGGCGTGTCCCGGAAAGCCTCACCGCACCCTGGCGGCTGGCACCCTAGTCAGGCGCCCCGCTCTTCCAATACAGCTACTGCTGGCAGCGTCTTGCCTTCCACAAACTCCAGGAAGGCGCCACCACCGGTGGAAATATACGAGATCCTGTCGGCCACACCATACTTGTCAACTGCGGCGACAGTATCACCACCACCCGCCAGGGAGAAGGCATCACTCTCGGCGATGGCGTTGGCCAGGGCCTTGGTACCGTTACCGAACTGGTCGAACTCGAAAACACCGACCGGGCCGTTCCAGAGAATGGTCCTGGCATTCTTCAGAAGCTGTGCAAACTCTCCAGCAGTTTCCGGGCCAACATCCAGGATCATGTCGTCGCCGGTCACATCGGAAATGTTCTTCACCGTGGCGGTGGCGTTCTCGGCAAATTCGGGAGCAACCACCACATCAACCGGGAGGGGAATCTCCACGCGGGAGGCAATCTCTTTCGCAGTATCGATCAGGTCATGCTCGCACAGGGACTTGCCCACCGGATGACCGGCCGCCGCCAGGAAGGTATTGGCAATGCCGCCGCCCACGATGATCTGGTCACAGACCTTTTCCAGGGCATTTAGCACATCCAGCTTGGTGGATACCTTGGAGCCGCCCACGATGGCTACCACCGGCTTCGCCGGGTTGTCCAGGGCCTTGCCCAGGGCTTCCAGCTCCGCCGCCAGCAGCGGACCGGCACAGGCCTCGGGGGCAAACTTCGCGACACCATGGGTGGAAGCCTGGGCCCGGTGTGCCGTGCCGAAGGCGTCCATTACATACACATCGCACAGGGCGGCATATTTTCTGGACAGCTCTTCGTCGTCTTTCTTCTCGCCCTTGTTGAACCGGACGTTCTCGAACAGCACCACCTCGCCGTCAGCAACCTCGACGCCTTCGAGATAGTCCTTGATCAACCGGACTTCCTGGCCCAACGCTCCGGACAGGTGCTCCGCCACCGGTTTCATGGAAGAGGCCTCGTCGTAGACTCCCTCTTCCGGGCGACCCAGGTGGGACATCAGCATGACTTTGGCACCGGCATCCCGTGCCGCCTTGATGGTGGGCAGGGAGGCACGGATGCGTGCGTCGCTGCTCACCTTGCCGTCCCTGACAGGTACGTTCAGGTCTTCCCGGATCAGCACCCGCTTACCGGCAAGATCCAGATCGGTCATTTTCTTGATGGCCATAGTCTGTTTCCGTTGTTTCAGATTAAAGACACGTTCCTCGCCGGCCCCTTCGGCTCCCTCCCCTCTCCCCTGGAGGGAGAGGGTTAGGGAGAGGGGGGGGG
>NZ_JAVVLT010000125.1:0-17691 GCF_036224885.1 Marinobacter sp. OP 3.4 | reverse complement strand
CCCCCCCAGCGCCGGAGCGTCTGCTCCCGGCCACGTCACCGACACACCGCGGAGGGACAGACGCTCGCCGAGGGACGGTCCCGTCCCGGTGGCGGGGACGCCGCGGTCGGACACGAGTTCGACGGGGAGGGCGTCGGGGACCGCCTCGGCGACGCGGGCCGCCGCAGCGTGCACGCGCCGCCACGCCGCCGCCGCCAGCGGCACGACGGTGAAGACCTCGAAGACCGCCATCGGCACGAGGACGACGACGGCGAGTCCGGGGCCCGACAGTGCGCCCGCGGCGACCGCGGGTGCGCTGACGAGGACCGCGGCGATCGAGGCGGCGCCCGCCGCCGCCGATACGACGGCGGTCGTGGCCGCCTGGGCGCCGGCGCGGCGGACGACGGCGCGTCGCAGGGCCTGGTCGGCGGTGTAGATGCGCGCCCGGCTGGTCTCGGCGGCGCCGAAGGTCTGCAGGACGTCGAGGGCACCGAGGTGATCCACTAGCGCCTCGGTCACCCGCGCCCGCAGGGGCGCCACGGCCCGTTCGGCGCGAGAGCCCGCCACCCAGCCCCAGGCTGCGGCGGTGACGGCCGCGACGACCAGGCAGCCGAGGAGGGTCAGGGCGGCGGGCCACCACACCAGACCGACGAGGACGACCGACAGCGCGGCGACCAGGGCGGAGGATGCCAGGGGCTGGACAACCCGGAGGGGAAGGTCCTGGAGCTCGTCGATGTCGTCGACGAGGGCACCCAGGATCGAGCCGCTCCTGGTTCGGCTGAGCCCGTCCGGTGCGAGCGGGACGAGCCGTCTGACGAGGTCGGTGCGGGTGCGCACGAGCTGGCCGAGCGCCGCGTCGTGCCCGAACAGCCGCTCCAGATAGCGCGCGCTTGCCCGGGAGAGGGCGAAGAAGCGCACCCCCACGACCGCCAGCGACAGGTAGAGCACCGGCGGCTGCTCCGACGCGCGCACGATGAGCCAGGCGCTGACGGCGAGCAAGGCCACGGCGGACGCCTCGGCGGCGAGCCCGGTCAGGATCGTCGGCACCAGCCGCCGGGCCGGCGGCAGTGCGCCGCGGAGGAGCCTCACCGCGGTCGTCGGAGCGTCAGGCCGAGACATGAGGGGCCCCCTGGATGGTCATCGGCGGGGTCTTCCGTGGCGCAGCGTTCTGCGATCTCGCCCCTATGGTGACGACCCGGTCGGCGATCCGGCGGGCGCTGAGACGGTGGGAAATGAGCAGCACCGCGCTACCTTCGTCGGCCAGCGACCGGATCGAGCGCCACAGGCGCTCCTCCGTCTCGGGGTCGAGGGCGGCGCTGGGCTCATCGAGGGCGAGGAGACGCGCTCCGCGACCGCGCGGATCGCGCAGGAGACGGTAGATGGCCCTCGCCACGGCGACGCGCTGCGCCTGGCCGCCGGACAGGCCCGCTCCTCGCACGCCGAGGGTCGTCGACGGTGAGACCCCGTCGGCGCAGGCGAGGCCGAGCGCCCGCCGCACCAGCGTCTCATCGGGGGCGGGGTCGCCGAGGGCGACGTTCTCGGTGACGCTGCCCTGCAGAAGACCCGCGTCCTGCCCGGCCCACGCCAACCACGCGGCAGGCGCGAGCTCGCCGACTGCCCGTCCCTGCCAGCTCGCCGTGCCCTGGGCGTCGGCGGCTCCCCGAAGAGCCGCGAACACGCTGCTCTTCCCCGCCCCGCTCGGGCCCGTGAGAACAGTGACGGTGCCAGGAGAAGCCTCGAGGTCGACGGCCTCGAGAAGCGTCTCGCCGCGCCACACCCGCAGGCTTCTCACGACCAGACCCCGGCTCTCCTCCCCGCCGGGCCCCGCAGCATCCGATCGGGACGTACCCTCCTCCCGGAACCGGTCCTCGGCGGTGTCGAGCACATCGAAGATCTCCTCGGTCGCGGCGACGCCCTCCGCCGCCGCATGGAACTGCACCCCCACCTGACGCAGCGGCAGGTACGCCTCGGGGGCGAGGAGGAGGACGAACAGGCCCACGGCGAGGGGCAGCGCTCCGTCGAGGAGCCGGAAGCCGATCGAGACCGCGACGATCGCCACGGCGATGCTGGCGAGGAACTCCAGGGCGAACCCCGACAGGAACGACACCCGCAGCACCGTCATCGTCTCGCGGCGATACCGCGCGGTGGTCTCGGCGATGGAGTCGACGGCGCGCTCCTGGCGCTGGAAGAGCCGCAGGGTGCCCAGCCCCCGCACGACGTCGGCGAAACGGGCCGCGAGCCGGCCGAGCGTGTCCCACTGACGCTTCTGCACCGCGCGGGTCGCGAGACCGATGAGCACCATGAAGAGGGGGATGAGGGGGAGGGTCAGGGCGACCGTCACCGCCGAGATCCAGTCCTGCCACCACATCACCGCGATGATCAGCGGGGTCGCGACGACGGTGAGCACCAGCTGCGGCAGATAGCGCCCGAAGTACGCCTCCAGCGCCTCGAGCCCGCGGCCGGCCGTCACCGCCAGGCGCGTGGAATTGCGCCCGGCCAGCCAGCCGGGGCCCAGGCGATCGATGGCCGAGAGGACGGCCTCCCGCAGCTGCGACTGCGCACGCGCGGCCGCGCGCGTCGCCGCGGCCTCTCGCGCCCAGGCGAGGCCGGCGCGCAGGGCGACGACGGCCGCGAGGGCGGCGAGGATCCGCGCGAGCTCGGCCGGCGGCATCCCGTCGATCGCGCCGACGATCGCCCGCGTGAGCAGCCAGGCGAAGGCGATGATCACGAGCGCCTGCGCGAGCCCGATGAGAACGAGGAGTGCGAAGAACGGGCGGGCGGCCGCGGTGTAGCGCAGCAGCCGAGGATCGACGGGACGAGCCATGAGGGATGCTCAGTGGGCGGCCGCGGCGGCCGCGGTCTCGATGTGCCGACGAGTGACGCGCTTGCGGAACACCCAGTAGGTCCAGCCCTGATAGGCCAGCACGAGCGGAAGGAAGATCAGGGCCGCCCACGACATGATCGTGAGGGTGTAGTCGGTGCTCGAGGCGTTCTGGATCGTCAGCGAGAAGGCCGGATCGGTCGCGGAGGGCATCACGTTCGGGAAGAGCGAGAACCACAGTGTGAGCACGGCGCCCGCGACGGCGGCCACCCCGAAGGCGAAGGCGCGGCCCTCGCGGTCGCGGGCGCTCGCGATCACGCCGCCGGCGACGCCCACCGCGGCGACGCCGGCGGCGATGAGGGCGGCGGGGAAGGCGGGGGCGCCGCCGGTCCAGGCGTCGGCGAGCGTCCAGGCGAGGAACACCGCGGCGACCGCCAGCGTGACGAGACCGGCCCGGACGGCGAGTCGGCGGGCCCCCGCGTGCACCGGCCCGTCGGTCTTCAACGCCACGAAGGTCACGCCGTGGGTGAAGAACAGCAGCAGGGTCGTCGCGCCGCCCAGGAGCGCGTAGGGGTTCAGCAGGTCGAGCAGCGTGCCGGTGAACTCGAAGTCCTGATCGATCGGCACGCCGCGGACGATGTTGGCCACCGCGACACCCCAGAGGAACGCCGGGACGGCCGAACCGATCACGATCATCAGGTCGAAGCGCCGCTTCCAGCGGAGGTCGTCGCGCTGGTGGCGGTACTCGAACGACACCCCGCGGACGATGAGGGCCAGGAGGATCAGCAAGAGCGGCAGGTAGAAGCCGCTGAAGAGCGTCGCGTACCACTCGGGGAAAGCGGCGAACAGGCACGCTCCGGCGACGATCACCCAGGTCTCGTTGAGGTCCCACACCGGCCCGATGGTGTTGATGATCTGGCGGCGGGAGGTCTCATCGCGGCCGAGGAACGGCAGCGACATCCCGACACCGAAGTCGAAGCCGTCGAGGACGAAGTAGCCGAGGAAGAGGAAACCGACGATCCAGAACCACAGGGAGGGAAGATCCATGATGCGCCTTTCGCCTAGTAGACCGTGGTCCGGGTCGCGAGCTCGGCGTGCTCGTCGTCACCGGCGGGAAGGGTGGTGTCGGGTCCCTTCTGGGCGGCCCGGAGGATGAGTCCGAATTCCACCACGGCGAGCGTGGCGTAGATGAGGGTGAAGGCGATGAGGGAGATGAGCACCGTCCATCCCGGGACGTTCGGCGAGACCCCGTCCTCGGTGAGCATCAGGCCGAACACGATCCAGGGCTGACGGCCCATCTCGGTGAAGACCCAGCCGACGAGGCTGCCGACAAGGGGGAGGGGAGCCGACCAGATCGCGACCTTCCACATCCAGGTCGCCACCGGGCGGGTGGCCTTCTTGCGGGTCACCCACAGGCCCGCCACCGCGACGAGCGCAGCGAGGCCCCCGAGGGCGATCATCCAGCGGAACGACCAGTAGGTGACCCAGACGATCGGGCGGTAGTCCACGCCCGCGCCGAACTGCTCGGTGTACAGCGCCTGCAGATCGTTGAGCCCCTCGACGCACCCGTCGAGGGTGTGGGTGGACAGCAGCGACAGGAGGTAGGGCACCCGCAGCGACCAGATCTCCTCCGTACCGTCGGGGGTGCCGATCGAGAAGAGGGAGAACGAGGCGTCCGCGCCGCAGGCGGAGTCCCACATCGCCTCGGCGGCGGCCATCTTCATGGGCTGGGTCGCCACCATCACCAGGCTGAGCTGGTCACCGCTGACGGCTACGCCGATGAACGAGGCGATGACGAACCACAGGCCGAACCGCAGCGACGACCGCATCGTGTCGAGGTGCCGACCGCGAGACAGGTGCCAGGCCGAGACGGCGACGACGACCGTACCGGCGAACATCCAGGCGGCGAAGATCGTGTGGGGGAAGGCGGCGAGAACGACAGGGTTGGTCAGCACCGCGCCGATGTCGATCAGCTCGGCACGGCCGCCGTCGGCGGCGAGCTGGTAGCCGACCGGATTCTGCATGAACGCGTTGGCGGCGAGGATGAAGTACGCCGAGAGGGTCGAGCCGAGCACCACCATCCAGATCGAGGTGAGGTGCAGCAGGCGGGGGAGACGATCCCACCCGAAGATCCACAGCCCGATGAAGGTCGCCTCGAAGAAGAAGGCCATGAGCCCCTCGAAGGCCAGCGGGGCACCGAAGACGTCGCCGACGAAGCGGGAGTATGCCGACCAGTTCATGCCGAACTGGAACTCCTGCACGATCCCCGTCACCACGCCCATGGCGAAGTTGATGAGGAAGATCTTGCCGAACAGGCGGGTCAGGTGAAGCCATTTCACATCGCCGGTGCGGTGCCAGACGGTCTGGAAGATCGCCACGACGAGCACGAGCCCGAGGGTGAGGGGGACGAAGAGGTAGTGGTACAGGGTGGTGAGCCCGAATTGCCACCGCGCCAGCAGCAGCGGGTCGAGGAGGTCCACGTCAGCTCTCCGATCTTCGAAAGGTGCCTTCGGGACCGAGCGTACGCTGTGGTCTGACCACAGCGCATGGCACTGTCTCGATGTCGAGCGGATGTGTCTCGATGTCGAGCGAGACGGTCGGCGTACGGTAGACGAGTGAGCGCCTACATATCGGCGTTCGAGCTGTTCTCCATCGGTGTAGGACCCTCGAGCTCCCACACGGTCGGCCCCATGCGGGCCGCCGGTGACTTCGCTCGACGGCTGCGCGATGGCGGAGCGCTCGATCGCGTCATCCGCATCTCCTGCACGCTGTTCGGATCCCTCGGTGCCACGGGGCTCGGTCACGGGACGCCCGACGCGGTCGTCGCGGGGCTGCGGGGTCTCGAGCCCGAGACGGTGGACCCGGATGCCGTGCGGGCGGCGTGGGCGCAGTGGCCGGCCGATGCCCGGCTCGCGGTGGCCGGGACGCACCCGATCGCGTTCTCGAAGGACGACATCGCCTTCGCTCCGCGGACGCGTCTGCCGGGTCACCCCAACGCCCTGACCCTGGAGGCGTGGGGTCCGGATGGCGAGGGTCCGCTGCTGTCGGAGACCTACCTCTCGATCGGGGGCGGGTTCATCCGGCGCGAGGGCGCGGCCGAGGAGGTGACGGCGGTGACCTTCCCGTTCGCGTACGACAGCGCCGCAGAGCTCATCGCGCTCTGCGACGAGCACGGGATCACGATCGCCGAGCTGGCGCGGCGCAACGAGGAGGCACTGCGCTCACCCGACGAGATCGCCGCGGGTCTGGACGCCATCTGGGACGCCATGTCGGGGTGCGTCGCGGCGGGGCTCCGCGCGGACGGTGTGCTCCCCGGGATGCTGGGGGTCAAGCGTCGCGCGGCGGCGATCCGGGCGCAGCTGGAGGAGGCAGAGTCCTCCGGGCACCGCGAGCTCCCCGGGGAGTGGCTGGGCGCTTTCGCCCTGGCGGTGAATGAGGAGAACGCCGCCGGCGGACGCGTCGTCACCGCGCCCACCAACGGTGCGGCGGGAATCCTCCCCGCCGTGGCGATGTACTGGTGGCGGTTCCTGTCGGACTCGGGGCTCGGGGTGGGAAACGCCGTCACCCCGTGGGGAGAGCTCGTCGGAAGCGCGCTGCTCGGCTTCGGCGGCGATCGCTCTGCGAGCGGACCGGCGGAGGTGAACGACCCGGCCTTCGTCGCGGAGGCGAATCGGCGCCGCGGCATCCGGCGGTTCCTGCTCACGGCGACCGCCCTCGGGTCGCTGTTCAAGGCCAATGCGTCGATCTCGGGGGCCGAGGGCGGGTGTCAGGCCGAGGTCGGCTCGGCGTGCGCGATGGCCGCGGGCGGGCTCACCGCGGTGATGGGCGGCACCACGCGTCAGATCGAGAACGCCGCCGAGATCGCGATGGAGCACCACCTGGGACTGACCTGCGACCCGGTGGGCGGGCTCGTGCAGATTCCGTGCATCGAGCGGAATGCGATCGCGGCGTCGA
Organism: Marinobacter sp. OP 3.4; assembly: GCF_036224885.1. Classification (NCBI taxonomy): domain Bacteria; kingdom Pseudomonadati; phylum Pseudomonadota; class Gammaproteobacteria; order Pseudomonadales; family Marinobacteraceae; genus Marinobacter; species Marinobacter sp. OP 3.4. The sequence continues at coordinate 10,937 of NZ_JAVVLT010000125.1, read as the reverse complement.
CCGCGGTGACGGCGGCGCGCCTGGCGCTGCGCGGCGACGGGTCGCACTTCGTCTCGCTCGACGCCGTCGTCGAGACGATGCGCCAGACGGGCATCGACATGTCGCACAAGTACAAGGAGACGAGCGAGGGCGGCCTCGCGGTCAACGTCATCGAGTGCTGACCCGCGCTCCGCGCGCGGATGTGGCGCAGATGGGTTCGACCGGCGCCTTGGACCGCCGCGGCGACCGCGACCGCGGCGGCGACGGCGCGAAACCCGGGTGGCACAGATGGTCGCTCTTCGCGGCGAGCCGTGACCATCTGTGCCACTTCGTTCGGGGCCACCTCATCGAGGTGGCGGGATTGGTCGGGGGTGGCGCGGAAACGCGACCATCTGTGCCACTTCGTTCGGGGCCGCTTTATCGAGGTGGCGGGAATGGTCGGGGGTGGCGCGGGAACGCGACCATCTGTGCCACTTCGATCGGGGCCGCTTTATCGAGGTGGCGGGATTGGTCGGGGGTGGCGCGGGAACGTGACCATCTGTGCCACTTCGATCGGGGCCGCTTCATCGAGGTGGCGGGATTGGTCGGGGGTGGCGCGGGAACGCGACCATCTGTGCCACTTCGTTCGGGGCCGCCCGCGCCGCCGCGGCGCTTCACCCCAGATCGATACCGCGGCCCGGTCGCCAGCCGTTGCGCACCAGGGCATCGCGCACGAGCGAGACTCCGCGTTTCGCGCCGCGCACATGGGTGGAGGTGAGCCGCACGACCTGCCACCCGAGTGCCGCGTACGCGTTGTACTTCTCGATGTCACGGTCCCACTGACGCCTGTCTGTGCGGTGGTGGTCGCCCTCGATCTCCACGAGTGTGCGATAGTCGCGATACGCGACCTCGGTGATGCCGATGAGGCGTCCCCGAGGGTCGCGGATCTCGACGTCGAGATCCGGGTCAGGCAGCCCCGCAGCGGTGGCGTCGAGTCGATACTCCGTCTCCAATGGCGAGGAGCTCCCGACACGGACGAGCTCTACGGCTTCGCGCAGACGCTCGATCCCGGGTCGCTGGCCGGCGGCGATGACACGTCGCAGCTGCGCCGGCGTCGCCCGTCGTAGCTCCGGCGCCGGTGCTCCGTGGCGAGTGCGAGGCATCCTCACGAACCAATCGCCGAGCACGACGAGTTCCCGCACCGTCAGCTCGTTGCCGAGCATCGCCCAGGTCGATGCGGGGGATGCCACGGGCAGACCTTCGTGCTCGATGACCGACACCAGGTGGTGGGCGACTTTCACGCCGCGGACGCCGCGGCGCCGTGGCGCACGGCCGGGCGCGTGGACGCCGACGGTGATGTCCTGGCCGTGAGCGAGGGGAGCGTCGAAGAGCACCGCGGCGGTGCGTCCCGCGAAGAAGCGGTGATCTCCCAGCAGCGGAGCGAACCCGCGCGCACGCCGGACCACCCGGTGGTGATCCTCTCGCCCACGGTCGGCCCCCTCGTCGCCGATGACGCCCGGCACCATCCGAACCCCGTGGAAGACCGGTTCGAGCTGCCTCGTGCGGAGTCGACGGCGCGTCACACCCGCCGCGAGGGCTTTTGCGCACGTGAAGGCCTCGCCCAGTTCGTCGGGGAGTCGTACGTCGTCCATCCCTCCACCGTGGCCGAGCGTGGCGGTCGCTGATCCCCGCTCCAGCCGATCGGTGGACAACCCGTCGTCCCACCAGGCGGGGGAGGAAGCGACACCCCGACCGGGCGGGACTACGCTCGAAGGATGACTGCGCGGCGAGGGGGCAGCTGAGATGGTGGCCATCCCGGTGACGATCTCACCCGCGCCGTCGCGCCCCGCACACCCCGCGCCCGACGGCGGGATCGGCGATCCGCTCATCGACACCCACGGCCGCGTCCACCGCGACCTCCGCATCTCGCTGACCGACCGGTGCTCCCTGCGCTGCACGTACTGCATGCCCGAGCAGGGCAACGAGTGGCTCGCGCGCACCAGCATCCTCACCCTCGACGAGATCGAGCGCGTCGCCCGCATCGCCGCCGCCGACGGGGTCTCGACCTTCCGGCTGACCGGCGGCGAGCCGCTGCTCCGCCGCGACCTGCCCGAGGTCGTCGAACGGCTCGCCGCCCTCCGCGGCCCGGACGGTCCCGTGCAAATCGCGATGACCACGAACGGCATCGGCCTGCGCGCGGCGCTCCCGGCGCTCATCGAGGCGGGGCTCTCGCGCCTGAACATCTCGCTCGACACTCTCCGTCGTGAGCGGTTCCACGACCTGACCCGCCGTGACCGGCTCGACGACGTCCTCGACGGAATCGATGCCGCGGCGGCATCGGGGCTCCGCCCCCTCAAGATCAACGCCGTGGCCATGCGCGGGGTCAACGACGATGAGATGGTCGATCTGGTGGCGTTCGCTCTCGCCCACGACGCCCAGCTGCGATTCATCGAGCAGATGCCCCTCGACGCCGGCCACACGTGGGACCGGCAGCGGATGGTCACACGCGACGAGATCCTCGCTGCTCTCGCCCAGCGCTGGCACCTGACCCCGGTGCCCGGTCGCGGGGGCGCGCCGGCGGAGCGCTTCCTGCTGGACGGCGGCCCCGCCTCGGTCGGCGTCATCGCCTCGGTGACCGCTCCGTTCTGCGGCGCCTGCGACCGGCTTCGCCTCACCGCCGACGGCCAGTTGCGCAACTGTCTCTTCTCCACCACTGAGTACGACCTGCTGCCGGTCCTGCGCGGTCCCGCTCCCGGCGACGACGCCATCGACCGGATGCTGCGCTCGTGCGTCCACGGCAAGCTCCCCGGTCACGCCATCAACGACCCGTCCTTCCTCCAGCCCGCGCGCGGCATGAACGCGATCGGGGGCTGAGGTGGGACGCATCACCGCGCGCCGGCCCGTCACGCGCGTCACCATTGGCGGCGGAGAGAGTGGAACGGATGCCGCAAGGCGGCGTCCCGACGCGCTCGCCGTGGAGGAGCCCCTCGAGATCCGCGTGCGCGGCACGTCGCTCGCGGTCACCATGCGCACGCCCGGGCACGACGTCGAGCTCGCCGCGGGGTTCCTGGTGTCGGAGGGAGTGATCTCCCGCGGCGACCAGTTCCGATCGACGATCCACTGCGGTGGCCCCGGAACCGGGCCAGGCTCCGACGGCAACACCTACAACGTGCTCGACGTCTCCCTGGCGCCCGACGTGCCGCCGCTGGATCCCGACCTCGCCAGGAACTTCTACACGACCAGCAGCTGCGGGCTGTGCGGGAAGGCGTCGATCGATGCCGTCCGCACGGTGTCGAGCTACGACATCGCGCTCGATGAGGCCGTGGTGCCGGCGGCGGTGCTCGCCGGCTTCCCCGACGAGCTGCGGCGTCAACAGGACGTCTTCGACAAGACCGGCGGGCTCCACGCCGCTGCCCTCTTCGACGCCGCGACCGGTGAGCCGCTCGTCGTGCGCGAGGACGTCGGACGCCACAACGCGGTGGACAAGGTGGTCGGGTGGGCGGTGCTGAACGACCGGCTTCCGCTCAGCGGTACCGCCCTGCAGGTGTCGGGACGGGCGAGCTTCGAGCTCGTGCAGAAGGCCGTCATGGCCGGCATCCCGATCCTCGCGGCGGTCTCGGCGCCGTCCTCGCTCGCCGTCGAGCTCGCCGAGGATTCGGGCCTGACACTCGTGGGGTTCCTGCGGGGGGCGTCGATGAACATCTACACGCACCCCGACAGGATCCTCCTCGCCGGCTGACCCGTCGGCCTCACTTCTTGCTGAGCTTGTCCTTCACCACTCCCGCGGCCTTGTCGACGACATTCGGCTTCGGGTCGGTGCCGAACAACCGCGGATCGGGCTGGGTCGGCGGTGGCATGGGCGCCGACGTGGTCGGACCGTCGTGGTAGCTGAACTCGCCCTTGCCGTCGGGTGTCGGGCCAGCGGCCCAGGAACCCTCGGCTGCCGCGGCGCCGTCGGAGAAGTTGAGGTACTGGTAGCTGACGTCCCGGTGCTCCTGCGACAGCGGGAAGTTCATGGGGACCGGGAGATCTTCGGTTCCCTCCTCCCGGAGCTCGGCGGCGGCACGCAGCCACTGGTTCTGATGCATCGTGTCGCGCGCGAGGAGGAAGGAGAGCATCTTGCGCACCCCGTGGTCGTCGGTCATGTGGTAGAGCCGCGCGACCTGCACACGGCCCTGCATCTCGGCGTTGGCGTTGGCGGTGAAGTCGGCGAGCAGATTGCCGCTGGCGGTGATGTACGAGCCCTGCCAGGGGTTGCCGTTGCTGTCGACGGGTCGCGCGCCGGCACCCGCGACGATCGCGTGCTGCACGTCCATGCCGCCCATCACCGCACCGAGCACCGGGTCGGACGCTGCGGCGGCTTCGGACTGTTCGACCGGCGCCTTCTCCAGCAGCTGGGCGATCATGATGGCGAGCATCTCGACGTGCCCGAACTCCTCCGCACCGATCCCGTAGAGCAGGTCGCGGTACTTCCCGGGGATGTGCGTGTTCCATGCCTGGAAGCCGTACTGCATCGCGACGGTGATCTCGCCGTACTGCCCGCCGAGGACCTCTTGCAGCCGACGGGCGTACACCGCGTCGGGCTTGTCGGGTGTGGATTCGAACTGCAGTTCCTGACGATGGAAGAACATCTGTCCTGCCCCTTTCGGTCGTGTCCGGGCGACGCTAGGAGGCCCGCGCACACGTCGTCGTCGGGGTTGACACGCCATACCGGCGCTGGGATACACGCGCCCGGGATAGTAGTCGGTTCGGCGCCGATGGCAACCCCCGTGTGCCGCGGGCAGCGCGTAGGCAGGGTGGGAGATCGACCTGCGAGGAGACGCCATGAGAGCCATGACCTATCGCGGCCCGTACAAGATGCGGGTCGAGGAGAAGCCGGAGCCCCGGATCGAGCATCCGCAGGACGCGATCGTGAAGGTGGAGCTGGCCGCCATCTGCGGTTCGGACTTGCATCTGTACCACGGCATGATGCCCGACACCCGCATCGGCCACACCTTCGGCCACGAGTTCATCGGCACCGTGCACGAGGTCGGAGGAGGGGTCCAGACGCTCCGGGTCGGCGATCGCGTCATGGTGCCCTTCAACATCTACTGCGGATCGTGCTTCTTCTGCGCCCGCGGGCTGTTCTCCAACTGCCACAACGTCAACGCCAACGCCACCGCCGTGGGGGCGATCTACGGCTATTCCCACACCGCCGGCGGGTACGACGGTGGCCAGGCGGAGTTCGTCCGGGTGCCCTTCGCCGACGTCGGTCCGTGGGTCATCCCGACCGATCTCCACGACGAGGACGCCCTTCTCCTCACCGATGCCTACTCGACCGGGTACTTCGGCGCCCAGCTGGCGGACATCGAGGAGGGCGATACCGCGGTGGTGTTCGGGGCGGGGCCGGTGGGGCTCGCCGCCGCCCACTCGGCCTGGCTCATGGGAGCGGGGCGGGTGATCGTGGTGGATCACCTCGACTACCGCCTGGAGAAGGCCCGCACCTACGCACGGGCCGAGACGGTGAATTTCGGACAGGTGGATGACATCGTCCTGACCCTGAAGAAGATGACGGCCGGTCTGGGATCCGACGTCGCCGTCGACGCGGTCGGCGCGGAAGCGGACGGCCACGTCCTCCAGCACATCACCTCGGCGAAGCTGAAGATGCAAGGGGGTTCCCCGGTGGCGCTGAACTGGGCGATCGACAGCGTTCGCAAGGGCGGGACGGTATCGGTGATGGGCGCCTACGGTCCGCTGTTCAGCGCCGTGAAATTCGGCGATGCGATGAACAAGGGGCTCACCCTCCGTATGAACCAGGCCCCGGTCGCCCGCCAGTGGCCGCGGCTGATCGAGCACATCCGCTCAGGCGTCATCGCACCGCGCGCACTCATCACCCACCGGTTCCCGCTCGAGCACATCGCCGAGGCCTACCACGTGTTCTCCGCGAAGCTCGACGGCTGCATCAAGACCGTCGTGCACGTCTGACAGATCGACCACGCCCACCAGGAGGCACCATGCCCTACACCGCCGCGAAACCCGGCATCCAGTCGGCACCCGAGGAGCTCCGCGATAAGATCCCCGGGTGGGGTGCCGACCTCGACCCGGCCGATCGACCGGCCTTCCCTCGCGAAGTGCCCGGCATCCAGACCGGAGCGCGCTGGGAGCTTCCCGATCAGCAGCTCGATGACGGGCACCGCGAACGATCGGTCGAGCACGAAAGACTCACACCCGTCTTCGGCACGGCGCAACCGCTGCACGGCTTGGCGGGTGCCGTGAGGCGCGCCGCCTACGAGCGCTACAGCGAAGGGCAGACCGCGCACTGGCTGCTGCTCGTCCTGGGAGACAGGATCGATGCGACCACGGAGCATCTCCGCTCCTTCGTCACCCTGCGTCCCGACAATCCCCTCACCCTGTCGGGAGTCCTCGGCGAGCGCGGACGCCACCCCGTGGCATCCCGTCTGCGACCGGGTCGATCGGACGCGAAGCACACCTGGCTCGACCCTCTCCTGGTGATCGGGCCGTGGGTGCTGGCCGGTGTGCTGGCGTTCCACGCGGCTCGGGGTGTCGTGCGCCGCGCGCGGTGACGCCCGCTCTCGGGGTCAGAGGAAGGGATACGCCTCGTACACCGTGTCGCCCGGGAGCGGCGTGAAGAAGATCGCCTCGAAGCGTGCGCTCCCGCCGTCGGCGGGAAGACGCTCGACGTAGGTCGAGGTGCCGCCGATGATCGTGCCCCCCGGGTCGCGGGCGACGACGGTGACCCCGACGAACTCCTGCTCCACGGAGAACTCCCCGGTCACGGTTCCGGAGACCTCGGTGACGTAATCGTCACTGGTCGCCGTCAGCTCGCCGACCGAGAAGGTGCCCGCACCGGTCGAGGGTTCGGACACGGCCTCGGCAGGGTCGGGACCGATGACCTCGAGGGCGGTGATCTGGTTCCCGCCGATCTCGTAGAAGGATCCGGAGACGGCGACCTGTCCCGGAAGCATCGTGATGTAGTCGGTCGAACTGTCGAGGATCGTGCCCGAGGCGTCGATCGCCTCGGTGGTGATCTCACCGAACTCGAAGACCGCATCGGGGTTCGGATTGTCGACGATCACGACGTACCACCACAGATCGGGGTCGAGCGTGTCCTGACCGAAAGCGGTCTCGACGACCTGGATCGGCTCGGCCGAGGCGACGGGTTCGCCGCCCCCCGGGGTGAAGGGATCCGTCACGCTGTCGTCGATGGTCTCGATGGTGGAGATCGTCGTGAACAGGACGGCGACGATCGAGACGACGATCGCGGTGATCCCGCCCACCACCGAAATGACGATCGCGGTGATGCTGAGCCCCTTGCCGCCCTGGCTCTTGACGGCGAGCGCGATGATGGCCATGACCAGTGCAGCGAAGAGGATCGGCGCGGAAAGCCAGCCGAAGAACGGGATGAAGGCGACGACGAGACCGACGATCGAGGCGACCAGCGCGATGATCGCGAGGATCTTGGGCCGGGTGTCCGGGCCGACGGGGGCGGTCGAGGGTCCGGGGTACGCCATGCCCGGCTGCGCGTACGGCGGCACCGGCGCGCCGGGGTAGGACGGCGGGGCCGGATACTGCCCGGCGGGCGGAGCGTACTGCGCGGCGGGAGGGGCGTACTGCCCCGCGGGCGGAGCGTACTGCCCGGCGGGTGGAGCGTACGGACCCGCCGGTGGCATCTGATGGCCGGCCGGTGGAGCGTATGAGCCTGCGGCCGCAGGGTCTGCGGGCTGCGGGCCCTCGGGGGCAGCCGGGTTCTGGTCGGACATCGCTTGCTCTCCTCGCCACGGCTGCGCTCGCCGCCGCTTCACAGTAGCGAGGTCGGCCGACAGAGCCCAAACCCCGCTGTGGGCCCCGCAGACATGACGAGAGCGGATGCCGCCCCCACGGCATCCGCTCTCGTCCTTCGCTGTCAGCGCCGGGGCTTGCGGTTCTCCGCGCTCACCATCCACGACAGCTGTTCCACGCGCTCGAGGACTCCGTGGAGGATGTCGGCGCTCGTGGGGTCTTCCTCATCGACGGGGTCGTGCACCTCGCGGACGGTGCCGGCGACGGCGTCGAGACGTTCGGTCATGAGGTCGATGACCTCGGTGGTGGCGATCTCGCCCTGCGGGAACTCGGGAAGCGTGGTCGTCTCGGCGACCGTGTCGCTGCGGCCGTCCGGCAGGGCGTGGAGCGCGCGCATCCGCTCGGCGATGTCGTCGGCGAACTCCCGGGCGGCGTCGATGATCTCGTCCAGCTGCAGGTGGGTGTCGCGGAAGTTCGTTCCGACGACATTCCAGTGGGCCTGCTTGCCCTGGAGGGAGAGTTCGATCAGGTCGACCAGAACGCGCTGCAGGCTGTTGCTCAGCGTCTCCGACGCCTGGAAGCCCTTCTCGGCGTTCTGCTCGTCGGTGAGCTCGGCGCCGCGCGACGGCCGCCGCTTGTTGCGGGTGGCGGAAGAGGCTTTGTCGTTCGAGGTGGCCACGGATCGCTCCTATCGGTCGGGGTCGCTTCGACGATAGGGGAGCGACGAATCCGCGGGGAGAGCTTGCACCCGGCCTGTCGCAGTGATAGCCGCCTGTCGCGCGGCGTCCCTAGACTGCGAACGTGAGCCGGACCGTCCGGTGCGCGAAGCGGAGCGAGGACCGATGCAACTGGCGATGGTGGGACTGGGACGGATGGGCGCGAACATCGTGCGACGGCTGATGCGCGATGGCCACGACTGCGTCGTCTACGACGTCAATCAGGATGCCGTGGCCACCCTCGTCACCGAAGGCGCAACGGGCGCGGCGAGTCTGGCCGATCTCGCCGGTGCCCTGGAGAGCCCGCGCGTGGTGTGGCTGATGATCCCCGCCGGCCTCACCGGCGGCGTCGTCGATCAGCTCGCCGAGGTGCTCGAGGCGGGGGACATCATCATCGACGGCGGCAACTCGAACTACCGCGACGACGTTCGCCGCGCCGCCGCACTGAAGCCGAAGGGAATCCACTACGTCGACGTCGGAACCAGCGGTGGCGTCTTCGGCCTGGACCGCGGGTACTGCCTCATGGTCGGGGGACCCGACGAGGCCTTCGCGCGGATCGAGCCCGTCCTGAAGACCATCGCCCCCGGCCGCGGCGAGATCGAGCGCACGCCCGGCCGCGAAGGCGACTTCGCGCCCGAGGAGCTCGGCTACCTGCACTGCGGTCCGTCCGGGGCCGGCCACTTCGTGAAGATGGTGCACAACGGCATCGAGTACGGCATCATGGCCGCGCTCGCCGAGGGTCTGAACATCCTCGAGCATGCCGACGCGGGCATACATCAGGCCGAGCACTCCGCCGAAGTGGCGCCCCTGGAGGAGCCGGAGTTCTACCAGTTCACCATCGACACCCCCAAGGTCGCCGAGCTGTGGCGCCGCGGATCGGTCATCTCCTCGTGGCTGCTCGACCTGACCGCCGCGGCCCTGCAGGAGAACCCCACGCTCGACGGACTGGCCGGCCGGGTCTCCGATTCCGGCGAGGGCCGGTGGACGGTCAAGGCGGCCGTCGACACCGGTGTTCCCGCCCCGGTGCTCGCCGCCTCGCTGTTCGAGCGCTTCGCCTCGCGCGGCGAGGACCATTTCGCCAACCAGGTGCTCTCGGCCATGCGTCTGCAGTTCGGCGGACACCAGGAGCTTCCCGCCGGCGACGTCCTCGAAGCGGGGGGCAAGAAGGCCGACACGTGATGCGGACCTCGTGATGGCCTACCTCCCCATCTCCACCCCCGGCGAGGTCGGGGGACCGGACGGGTATTCGTACTCGGCGCTGGTGCTGTTGACGGATGCCGCGGACCCGGCCGTGCTGCAGAGGTTGCTCGGCGTCATCCGCTTCACCGGCTGGATCGCGCCTGTCGCGTCGGGGACGCAGGTCGTCATCGGCGACCCCGGGGCGGGCGTCGTCGCCGCGGAGCGGCGCGGCATCATCGACGTCGGCGGGCTCGTGGCCGAGCGGCTGGAGTGCGACGCCCTGGCCGTTCAGGTCCGCCGCGACCGTCAGCTCGCCCTCGTGGGCTGGCGGGGCGCGGAGGAGATCGGACGCTACGACAGCGACCCCTCGGCCGAGCCCGGCGCCGATGACGATGTCGCCTCCGAGCCGGTCGGCGTCGCCTTCGCGCCGGAGCTCGCCGCCCTCGCGCGGACGCCGCAGGCCGCCGAGCGTCTGACCGAGATCCTCGCCGAAGAGCTGGAGCGCGACAGCGTCTCGGAGTCCGAGCGACTCCGCTCGATCCTGCGTCTGCTGACGCTCCCGGACTGGATCGTGGCGACGGGCTCCCTCCCCGCCGACATCCCCACCGGACCCCGCGCCGCGGACCTCACCCGCCTGCGGGTGGGGATGCCGGGCGCGGCGGGGCTCTGGCGTCACCTCGCCGTGCGGCGGGTGCGCCGCAGGCGAACGCCGCCGCCGGTCATCGCCGATCCGCCGCGCGAGAGCGCACCCGGTATGGAGGGGATCGAACCGTGGATGTTCTGAGATGAGCGGCCGGGCGTCGGGGACGCGGCGACGGACCGCGGTGTGGGGCCTCGTCGTCAGCTCCGCGCTCCAGCTGACCCTCGTGCTGCTCGGGATCGGCTTCATCTTCGCGCCGGGCAACGCCGCCTCCGCCGCCCTCCTGTTCGCCTGGTGCGGCGTCGGCACCGGCTACGCGATCGGCATCTGGGTGGTGCTGTGGATCGCCGGGCGGCGGGCGGAGAGCGACGGACCCCCGCTGCTGATGGAGCTCGGCATCGTGCCGCGCACGATCTCGCTCACGGCGACCATCTTCACCAGTGCCGTCGGCGTCGTCGCCACCGTGCAGCACATCTTCCTCCAGCCCGACGACGCCTTCACTCCCGTGCTCGATGTCATCGGCATCTGGGCGATGCTCCTGGCCTGGATCCTGCTGCACTGGGGATACGCGCAGCTCTACCTCCAGCTGTACTACCGCGAGGACGATCGCCCGCTGCGCTTCCCGGGGACCTCGACCCCCGGCATCCTCGAATTCGCCTATTTCT
>NZ_JAVVLT010000124.1:0-23420 GCF_036224885.1 Marinobacter sp. OP 3.4 | reverse complement strand
CTGGTGATGAACATTACTAAGATCAGGATGGATTAGAAAGTTGGGTGCAGGTCAGACCTAGTAGCATCACAGCAACGTCGACGTCGCTCTCACAATGATAATCTCCTCGAGCCCGGTTGCCGAACAGAACCAGTTGGATAACAGCATAGTTGTCCGCGAGTCTCTCGCGGAACTGGAGGATTACGTCGCCGATATCAACTTGGCCGTCCATAATCGTTTGCTCGAGGCCAACAGAGGGCGCCTGGTCCCACTCTTTCAGTTCGTCTGGGATGGGCGCGGCTGAATCACATTGAGCCATCAAATCTGTCAGGTTGTATCGGTTCCTTTGTGACACCGGCTCCTCCTATCGCAGCGGTCCACGACGACCCAGAATCACGGCGGCCTGCATGATGCCGGTGGCTGGCTGCTCGAAACGCTCAGACGGTTGATACTGACCGTCCCACGGCTGGGCATGACGATAGCGCACCACGTCTTGCCCTTTCAGCTCTACGATCTCGTCAAATCCGTTCTCATACCCCTCCACCAGAACGGGTGTGTCCGGAGGCAAAACTCTCAATCGGGCGATCAGTTCGTCAGCGGTCATCGACAATCTCCTGTCTTGCTCGGATCGAACACAATGAGTGGATTGGTAGGCTCGTATCGGGCGGTGCAGGTGCTCGCGTTTATGAGTCGGGTCTGCGCGCGCCGATATTGGCCGTAGCCCTCGTGAATGTGACCGAATACGTGGGCCTGAAGGTTGGGGAGTTGTTCCAGACGCTGTTCGAGGTCAACGCAGCCGACCCCCCTGGTGCGAAAATCCACCGCTACCTGGTCACCAATGCCTCTTGGTGGACCATGGGTTATCAACACGTCGGTATTTTTCGGAATCAGCTGCCATTTTTCACGCAATGCCTGGCCCCGCTCGAGCATAAACGCCCAGTTCAGGAACTGCGGCGTCCAGGGGGAGCCCCAAAACCGCAGCCCATCAAGTTCGACCCCACTGTCTTCCAGGTATATGGCATGGGTTAACGTCTCTCGGGCCAACTCTGGTGCTTCCTGAAAGACCCAGTCGTGATTACCGGCAATAACGATCTTGTGCCGGTGGGGTAACGTTCCAAGCCAATCGTTCAGGTCGGCCAGATTTTCCAGCGTACCCTGGCCCAGGCTGTCACCGGCGTGGATCAGTACGTCGCCATCCGGAACCGCCGGGATTCGTCGGTGTAAGCCGTGGGTGTCCGAAATACACACGAGCCTCATTACGATCTCTCCTGAGGACTCGGATGGGTGAGCAATGGATCCTGGAGCGACCAATCCATATACGGGAGCAGGCGAACCATATTTCTTGCATCGTCCACGCCGCGGTGATGGTGCCCTTCGAATTCAAGATGATGGTAGGCGAGCGCGTGAGCGAGACCGTTTTTTCGTTTCTGTCCGGTCGTGCGACGCCAGATCCGCTTGAGGTTGAGATGGGGCGACAACATGAAGTCAGGGGCCACGTTATGCTTCGTGCTATCGGCCAGGATATGAAGCCGATCGTAGTTTCCCCAGCTGCACCAGATAAACGATTGCGCTCGCTCTCCCAGCCAGTTATCCAGTTGCCCAACAACCTCCGGGAATGTTGGAGCGTCGTCGACCATGGATTGCTCAATGCCGGTCAGTGCCGTGCAGAATTGGCTAAGCCGGGGTGACCAGGTTGGCCTGACCAGAAACGACCTGCTGTCCAAGAGTTCTCCATGCCGAGTGGCCAGCGCGCACCCAAACTCAATGATCTCCATATTGGTAACGCTCTGGGGTTCACCATTCGGAGCTCGCCGGTTCTCCCAACAGGTAGCCTCCAGATCCACCACGAGGAGTGGAGCATCAGGAAAATGTTCTGTCATGACGATTCTCGCCTCGCAAGTGTAACGAGCTCCTGCACCGGTAACAGCGTGGGCTCACCCGATGTCTCAAGCGTGTCGATCCAGAGCTGGTTTCCTCGTTGAACGATGTCTTGAGTACCGATGTGCCCGGAAACGACGGCGCTCACACCCGCGATCGACTGCCCGGGACCGGTGGCCCGGTTCCACGGCCAGGTGCAGTCGATGGCGATTTGGTCGGTGTATTCAATAGTCGCCAGCTCACACCAGTCATCGACCGGCGACTGGGCGTGCACAAGGCCCAGTGGACCTTCCGCGGTCTCGATCGTCATGGTTAGCGGTAGATGGTTCGCGCACTTCGTCGTCAGATTGCGATACTGGCCGAAACTCAACTCATCGACCCATTCACCGCCGATGCGCCGATGCTCTTCCCGGTACCCCGGCCGGATGGCACCACCGATAAACATCAGTTCGTGATTGCCCATCACCGAGAAAACGTTGTCGGTCTGCAGGGCCCAGTTGAGTATGTCAGCTGATTGCGGTCCCCGGTCAATCAGGTCGCCCAACAGAAATAGACGGTCCGTTTCCAGATCGATGTCCTTTTCTCCAAGGATTGCCATCAAAAGGTTCCAATGGCCATGCAGGTCGCCACAGACCCAGTCCCGGCCATACCGGTTCCTCTCGAAATGCTGATGGACAATCAGATTCCGTCTCATGAAGGAGGCTGCTCGTCATCTGGGCTTGGGTCGCGATGAGGTCGGTTTCGGTTGTGCGCATCATCCGGAACGCTTTTTGATGCTTCGCCAAGTAGCCGCTCCCCCATGTCAATGAATGCGGTCATGGCCTCGCTCATCGTCTGATAGGGCTCCTTCCCGGACTGTTGCTGCCGATGAACAATCGCTAGCCGCATTAGCCCCTCGTAGCTAAGCGGATCCAGCACGACGCCAAGAAGATCCTCCCCATCATTGACCCCAATTGGAGCGGCTTGGAGGCAGGCCGCAGCGTGGGTACGCAATGTGTCTATTGTGACAAAACCGTTGACAAACGAATGGTTCGACATTTTTACATCCCTGCTTGGGTGTTTCATTTTATTAAGCTACTCTGTCTTGAAACTGAATGCAAAAGCTCAACGGTAGTAAACGATACAATTTGTATCATTGGACGAGGGCAGTAGTTCGAGGGTGGAGGGCGTGAAGTGATTAAAAAAATCAGTGAAAACAGTATTCTGGAGAGTCTGGATGCTTACGCCGCCCACGCCGATGTACTCTCAGATGGGCCCTTGAGTAATATTTTTGCGTACCGAGCATTTGACCTGAGGGATCGGTTCTTGGCGCCTTTTCCGGACTTCCGCAGTGCCCTCGAGGCACTCCAGAGCGATACCAGCTATTTGCCAGAGATGTCCGGTGAGATCGTGGCCTACTGCCGGGATGGTCGCTGGTTCGAGATCCCCACGCGGTTCTATATTCGTCGGCCACCGCGGTTTGCTGACCGTGAAGCTGCCGAGCGATGGGTACGGGAACGTCAGCAGGCCATCGAGCAGGGTAAACCCGGCGCCAAGCTGATGGGGTATGTCGTGGCGCGACCGGGGGATCCCATCGAAAAGCAGATCGACGATGCGCTCGCTTTTCGTGACTGCCGCCTAGTCGGACCAGAGGAGAACGATGAGCTCTGTGAGCGGGTAGCTCGCTGGCTAGCTGACCAGGTAAATACCGATTACTGAGTATTCACTATATCCAGTAGGTCTATGGTGTCTGAGCACCAGTCTTGCCCTGGGTCGGGAATCTTGCGGCCCCCTCTTCAGAAAACAGTTAAATGGATGGCGATGAATGGCGAATCTAAAAACTCTGAAAACAAAGGCCTTAAAGGACCCGGCGGTACGTTCTGAGTATGACCGATTGACCACCGAATTCGATCTGACGGACCTCTTAATCACCTTAAGAACCCGCGCAGGTCTAACTCAAGAAGACTTGGCAAAAGGTCTAAAAACCGACAAGAGCGGCATTTCTGCCATTGAGCGAGGTCGGGGAAGCTGGCGCATGATGCAAAACTATGCAGGGGCATGTGGTTATCGCTTAATGATCGATGCCATCGATCTTACTGCTACGCGAGCTTCAGAAACAGGTAGATGATGTATCAGTCGGGAGCGCGAGTAGGGTTATGGTCCCCCAAGAGAACCGATAACGTTTTCGAGCGTGTTGAGCTCTAATCATTTAAACGTGTGGTGTATGCATGCTGAAGGTCATTGAAGTTGAGCAGCAGCCATTTCACACCGTGCCCCATCGAACCAGCGGCCCCTCAGGGAAACCGCTGCGTAAGCATCTGCCCTTTCATCGGGCCTGGGCCACTGGGTTGCCCGATGGCGTAGAGGCGCTGATTTTTGTCTCCGACCTGCAGGGGCGTGAAGACGGCGGCGCCAACCGTCTGATGGGGGTGCCTGTAGCGGAAGCGTTGGTGGCATTAGTGGCGGAAGGTACGATTCCGCGGCCGCAAGCGGCGTTTCTGTGTGGCGATCTTTACGATTATCCAGACTGCCACAAACGCGGTGGAACCGGCCCGGTGGATGAGGTTTACGAGGCATTCGCTCAGCTGGCGCCACAGGTCCTCGCCGTGCATGGCAATCACGATGAGTTGGCGGAACCGAAGGCGCTGCCAAAGTCGGTTCAAATTCTCGATGGTCAGGTTCGCAACGCAGCCGGACTGCGGGTCGGTGGCGTCAGCGGCATCATCGGGAATCCCGGGCGTCACCAGCGGCGGGATGAGGAAGCGTTCCTGACGGTCATGGAGTCGGTCACCGCCCTGCGACCGCACATGATCCTTTTGCATCAGGGGCCGGAGGACGTTGAGCGTCGCCGCCGTGGCGATCCCGGCGTAACGCTTTCACTAGAGACAGGGTATACCGGTCTGACTGTGTTCGGACACTCCCATTGGGACTGGCCATGGCTGATAACCCTGGGCGAGGGGCAGGCTCTCAACGTCGATGGGAGGGTCTTGATTTTACAAAGGAGTGACGAATGGGCAGTGTGACACTGGAACGGTGGAGCTCGGCAGGCTGGGGGGAGCTGGCCAATATTTCCCTCTTTGAACCGAAACATGGCTTACACAGCCCCATGCGCCTAGACTATGACACCGGAGTAATTCTGCTTGGCTCCGAGATTTTGCCGGAGTCAGCAGACTTTGATGAAGACAATGATGTCCCGATCTTCAGTCTGCCCTTCGTGCAGTGGCCAAGCCCGGCTATTCCCGGGGATGTATTCCGGACCTACGAAGGAGAGCCTGTTGCTGCCCTGCTCAGAGACCTGATTCCCAGCGGCTGGGCTCGCCGGCGCTTACTGGGGAAGATGGGTCACCGACGCCAGGATGGTCCTCACTTTGATCTGGCGTTGTTGCAGCATGGGACCTGTTCGCCAATCGGTAACCTGCGAATCAACCACCCTGATTCGGAGCGAGCGACGCAGTTCGCACCAACCCCCCTTGATCTCGACAATCCCTCAGAATGGCGCTCGCCCTTGGTGTCGTCGGAGTATGAGCGGGGTGAGGATCGTGCACGTCCCCTTTGGGCCGGACTGGGTGCCGGCGGCGAAAGCCCCAAGCTATTGGTCAACCGGTGCGGCAATGGCCAGTATTACCTTGATGGCAACGAAACGCATGCCTATCCAATCACTGACTACTGGCTGGTGAAATGGCCCCGGGAGCCGGTCACTCGCAACCGGGTCGACATCCTATATGCGGAATATCTGTACCTGCAGGCACTGCAGACCCTCGGCTTCGATGCGCCCGAGGTCCAGTGGCGTGAGGATGCCCTATGGATTCGACGCTTCGACCGGGGACCTGGAGGGGAACGCTATCCGGTGGAGTCGTTGTATAATGTGATGGGTCGTATCGGCAACGGTGCTCGTCTGAGCCATATCGATGTGTTGTACACGATCCTGCCCTTGGCCAGTGATTCGGACGAGATGCTGATCGAATACCTGATCCGCGATCACCTTAACCGCCTGCTGGGCAACTGTGACAATCACGGGCGCAACACCGCCTTCCATCGCACCGAACGGGGCATCCATCTCACCCCGCTGTACGATGTCGCCCCCATGGTTATGGACGAAGACGGTATCGCCTGGGCCACGACCTGGCCGCGCGACTGGCTGAATCAGGGGCACCCGGACTGGATTGCCATCGTCCAACGATTCGCCCATGACCCCGAGCGGGTCTTTGATGGGTTGCAATCGCGCTGTGTGGCCCTTACTGATCTGGAACAAACCGCACAGTGGCAGGTGTTGCCCGAATCTGTCAGAAAGCACACCAGGGTTATGCCAATCGGTGTGCCCATCGACTTGTATACTTGCATACATAACCAGAAGAGAGCCTGACGCCATCTATGGCCATACATTTTTATGACGAGGGTGAGCTGTCGTCCGGATTCTATGGTTGGCGGGTTGCCGCAATGATTCGTGGAAAACGCTATCAGAAATATCTGAGTCTGCGCCGACCCAGTGACAACGTTCCCCAGGAGCTTTGGCACCGGTACCAGAAAACCCGCGCCGAATACTACGATGCCCGATGGTCGATGCGCGCCGCCGCTGTGAAGTACCTGGACTTCATCCGCACAGAGCATGCTCGGAGCAAGCCCTATCGGGGCGTGGGTTTTCAGGGCATCACCCTGGGCATTGGCACCATTGGCGGTGGCCAGACCGAACAGTGTTATTTTCAAATCAATGCGCCTGGCAACCCGGTGCGAATTGCGATCACGGAACATCAGTCCCTGTCACAGGCGTGGGACAAGGCACTGTCGCTGTGGGGCGAAGCGTTCCAGATTCGACACAAGGACATCGAAACCAGACGTCAGAACCCGCCCACTCCGGAGCAGTTCAAACAGCTGCGAAAGCATTTGAATGACGAGCAAAAAGCCAGCCTGGGCGTAGGGGTACTGCATCATGTATACGCCGAACAGCGGGCCGAACTTGAGCGCAACAAATCCCGCTCCCGTCTCAAGGACCAGCCTGTGGAACAGGATGAACTGCTGGATATCCATTCCCGGCTTGAACGGGAGATCAGTGAGCATATGGAGAAGTCCGGGGCCCGGGCCTGAACCACGGGAGTACCACTAACCTTGGCGCTGCCCCAAACCGGAGTGAGAGCGTTATGCGGAGTGACCGTGACAAAGAACTCAGTGTATCGGAGCAGGAAGCGCGTGTCGGGCTGATAGGATTCCGGTACATCATGGAGCAGTGGCAATGCACGGTCGAAGAGCAGCAGCAACTGCTATCACTGGACGCGGACACCTTTCAGGTTCTTCAGTCGCAAGCTTCTCCGAAGATGCCGGATGATGTTCTGATGCGTATCAGCTACCTGATGGGCATATATCGGGCGTTGAACACCTTGTATCCCACGGAAGAACGAGCTGCGGGGCGCATTCGTCTTCCGACGACAGACGAGCCATTTTGTGGACGGTCGGCGCTGAACTTCATGCTCACCCATTCCCTCGAGGGAATGGCCTTGACACGCCGGTATTTAGACTGGATAGCCCAAGCATAATGTCCTACAAGGGTAAGCAGGTTCGCTGTTCAACAAGTATGCGGCGTGGTGTTTTCTGGCTGTCCGGTTCCATGCCGCTTGAGGCTCCGTGTCCCGGTGGCCGGAATCACCGGGACAGAAAATAGTACGTTTAGTCGGTTTCTGCTATTCCCCTGAAAAAGCCGGGCTAACGTTAACTCAACAGGACGGAGAAGTTTTATGTTTGTCGCTGGCTACTTGTTCAAGGAAACCCATAATGACGTTCACTACGTTCGGACAGAGCATGGCGGGACAGGCGACGGTTACCGCATGAATTTTACTACGGAGCCGACAGAAGCGCGGGGATTTCCGAACCATAACGATGCGATAGAGTGTGTGATGCAGTTAATGGCCGATTTCGAATGGGATCCAGATTATCGATGGACACCTGTCACAGTCGACATGACGAGTGGGAAAATGGTGAAAATAATGGACGCTCGATGGCACAACTGATGGTGATGACTCCCGAAACCCAAACTCTACCTACTGAATCGACTGAAACAGCTCTTCGAATCTTTCATCGCATAGCGCGCGCCTGGGGACTAGACGACTCAGAAGTATCGGAGCTTCTGGGTGCTCCTGGCAATACCGATGAGACCATATCAGAGTCGGCAATGGAGCGGGTTTCAGACGTTTTCGGGATCTACAAAAATCTGAGGATAATTTTTCCGACGGAACAGCAAGCGAACGAATGGGTGAAAAAACCAAACAAGGCTTTCGGCAATTGGACCGCGATAGAAGTCATGGTCGACGATCTGTCCACTGTTCGACGGTACCTAGATTCACAACTGGTCTGATCCAGGAGGCAAGAAGTGTTTTTGCTGTTTGGGTCCGCCTATCCAACACGAACTGCAGGCCACGAAGACGCCTTCGACCCAGGTTCTTCTGCCAGCAACTTGGAGGCGGGCAGTAGAAGCAGGCTGGGGTATTGGCGTCATTAGTTCACCGATAAGGGGAAAGGGGGGAAAGGTTTCGGGTGTCCCGTAATTCGAGCAAATTTCAGGTTCTCTCCGCTGAAGAATGCCATCAGGGCAGGCAGGACGATTGCACCCAATGGGAGCAAGTAATTCCTGGAAACCGAAAAAGCAGTCGCGGCGACCATGATCTGAGAAAACTCTCTTGGCGGGACTCTTTTTTCCTTATCAGAATATAATGAGATCGTCAAAAATCCGTGATAGTGATCTTGATGATCATTTTCCTACACCGATAAATGAGCCTATTCCGGTAATTCGTAGACCTGATGTGAATTTATACCTAATTTTGAGATACTCTCGGCAGAGATATGAGTCGCTGGAAAAACGGTCGCGGCGACCTATATAAAAATGTTAGGCAAAGAATGGAGCTCATAAGGAGGAACCAATGATCCGTATTCTAGTGCTGCTATGTGGGCTCTCTGCGATACCCTTGCCATCTTTCGCGCTGGATGCCAGGGGCGCTCAAATCGAGATGCTTCAGCGGGTTTCAGAAGTCGTTAATGAGCATGCTAACGGGCTAGGATTGGGTCAGGATGTAATAACCTATTGCCGTATTGAGCTGAGCCGTAAGACAGATCAATTTCCTCAAAACGGATCCATTCCGTTCGGTGTTAATTATAACCAGATTACAGACCAACAAACTCTTGATTTAGTAATCTCTAGTCGCGAATCTTACGAAAAGACGTTCATGTCACTTTGTCTGTCTCGGGCGAAGCGCGATCTTTCGGGTCATCAGTAGATGGCCTAAAAAGGCCAGGCACGGCGACGTCTACTATATTGCGGCTTCGCCTCCATTCCGTAGACGCGACGGGCATGCTGGCTGGCGTTGAGGCTGTAGAAAAACCCCGATATCCCCCTCGGTTTTGATAGGATCAGGCAAACGGACAAGGAGTGGTCATATGCCCCGCTTCAAGCATTACAACTACGACCAGGACGCCATGGTCGTGATCAACTACCAGGAACAGCTCCAGCCCGGCACCTTTGAACATGCGGTGCACTACCTGATTGAGCACAAGCTGGATCTGTCAGTTTTTCATCCCAAATATCGCAACGAAGACACCGGCCGGCTGGCCTACGATCCGGCCATCCTGCTGAAGATTATCCTGTTCGCCTACTCCAAGGGGATCACCTCCAGCCGCGAGATGCAGTGGTGCTGCGAGACCAACATCATCTTCAAGGCCCTGTCCTGCGACACCGTTCCGCACTTCACTACGTTGGCCAAGTTCGTTAGCAGTCACTCGGATGAGATCGAAGAGCTGTTCGAGCAGGTATTGTTGGTCTGCCACGACCAAGGCCTGCTGGGCAACGAGCTCTTCGCCATCGACGGCTGCAAGATGTCGTCGAATGCGGCCAAAGAATGGTCCGGCACCTTTAAGGAACTGGAAGAGAAACGCACCAAGCTGCGACGCCTGGTTCGTCATCATCTCAAGGCCCATTACGAGCGGGACGAGGCGGAAACCGAGGCCGAACTGGACCGGGATATCCGACGAGCGAAAACCATCCTGTCCCTGGATGAGGCCGCGAAGAAAGTCGACCGCTTCCTAAAGACGAACCGCCCAAGGATGGGCCGGGGGAAACGGAGCAAGGAAGTGAAGAGCAACATCACCGATAACGAAAGCGCCAAGATGACCACCAGCAAGGGCACGATCCAGGGCTATAACGGCGTGGCCACGGTGGACAGGAAACACCAGATCATTATCGATGCCCAGGCCTTTGGCGAAGGCCAGGAACACCACACCTTACAACCGGTACTGGAGAGCGTAGAAGCCCGCTTCAAGAAACTGGGTATCGCCGACAACATTTATCAGCAAGGTACCATCGTTACCGCTGATACCGGCTTCGCCAACGAAGCCAACATGAGGTACCTGCACGAACGGCAGATCAACGGCTACGTGCCGGACAACAAATTCCGCAGTCGCGACCCGAAGTTCCAGAACCAGAAAGACAAGTACGGCAAGCGTCATCAGAACTTGCCGGACACTGGCTGGAAGAAAATCATCCCAGCCAGTGAATTCCAGTTCGATCCGGTGAACCTGACGTGCATCTGCCCGGCAGGCAATGCCATCAGCTAGCAAGCCACACGCGAAGCCGAGAACGGCAAAGTGCGGGTGCATTTCGAAGGCCGTTTGTTGCAATGCCGACACTGCTCGAAGAAGCATCAGTGCATGCAGAACCCGGCGTCCGCCAATCATCGCAAAGGGTCCGGAAGGCAGGTCTCGTTCACCATCGAGAATAAGCGCCTGCCCAACTACACCGATTGGATGAAGCATCGGGTAGACAGCCCGCAGGGTAAAGAGATTTACAGCCACCGGATGTCGGTGGTGGAACCGGTGTTCGGCAACATCGGTACGAACAAGCGCCTGAATCGCTTCAGTCTGCGGAGCCGGAAAAAGGTGCAGGGCCAGTGGCAGCTATACTGCCTGGTGCACAATATTGAAAAGCTGGCGAATTACGGGCGGTTAGCGGCGTAATGCTGAGTGTGGAAGGCTAGGAGTGTGGCCGCTGAATGTCAGTAATACCGGTGCTGAGACCGTCAAAGGGCCGAAACTGACGGCTGAACATTGGTATCTCGATAATCAGCTAGCTGATGGCCGCTACAAAAATTTTAGGAAGCAGGCGTTGGGGACGGCTCGAAATCGAGTTTTTCTACAGCCTCGTTATGTGGCTCAGCGAGTCAATGCAACCTGAAAGTTAAGAAAGGGATAGTGATGACTGATTTAAGCGTAGTGTCAGAAAAAGAAGAATTGGAGCCCATTAAGCCCAAGGCGACATTAGCAGAAATCACTTTCTCAGGTGGAGATGAAGTTGAGCTTAGTGAAAACGAAAAGGTAATACTGGTAGGCCCGAATAATAGCGGAAAATCTCAATCGTTGAGAGAAATAGTACAAATCTGCCAATCTGGCAATACAGAGCAGTGTCTGGTAGTGAAGGATTTAAGGCTTAATAAAAATGGTAGCTCTAAAGAGCTTCTCGACTACCTTAATAAAAATGCGGATCTAATTAATGACCAATTCCAGATGTCCGACTACTTAATACACAAGTCACACGTTACCTTCTGGGATAACAGTCCGTACCTAATTAATGGTTTGCATGCTGGTAGTATAAAAAATATTGCTGCTAATGATCGACTAAATATTTGTAATCAGCAAAATAGTCTTTCGCCGGGTCAACATAAAACGAAGCCACAACATATTCTTTATGACGACGAAGAACTGATGAAGCGAGTCAGTGACCTATTTAAAAAGGCTTTCTCAAAAGACTTGATGTTTGATTTTCGTGGTGGTAGCAAGCTTCCAATCCACGTAGGGCAGATCCCGATGGGCGAAAACGTAGTGGATCGCGTAGGAAATGATTATGTTTCAAAAGTTCGTGAAAATCCCCTTTTAGATAAGCAAGGCGACGGCATTAAAAGTTATGCTGGAATTCTATTTGAGACAGTTGCTTCAGAGAGAGACATTACCCTTCTGGATGAGCCGGAAGCATTCTTGCATCCTCCTCAAATGAGAAGGCTGGGAGAGACATTATCATCTGAAGTTAAAGGTCAGTTAATTGTTGCAACACATAGTAGCGATATTCTCCGGGGGTTCTTAGAAGGGACCAAAGGTAGAGTTCGAATATTAAGAATTCAACGAGAAGGTGATGTTAATATTGTATACGAAGCTGCATCCGAGACCATAAAAGAGCTTTGGGAAAAGCCAGAGTTGAGATATTCAAATGCTCTGGAAGGTATATTTCATGAACAAACAATTATATGTGAAGATGATAGTGATTGTCGTCTAATTAATTCTGCTGCCGATTACATTAATAGCAACAACACAGCTCCTTTCAAAGATACCTCATACGTACCCACTGGCGGCAAACATGCAATACCTAAAGTAGCCGACGTTTTAAGAAAGATAGGTGTGCCAATAAAGGCCGTTTTCGATATAGATTTCTTATCGGAGCGAGATTTAGTCAAAAACACTGTTTCAGCGTTTGGCGGCAACTGGATTGAGGTCGAAGTTTTGTGGAGAAGGGTCGACTCTGCTGTAAGAGGTGGAATTAAACCAAAATCAGCTAAAACCATTAAGTCCGAAATAATCCAAGCGTTGCAGAATGCAGGCGAAGAAAAGTTACCGAAAGGTGATATAGCAGCACTCATGAAACAAGGTACTGCTTGGAACGAGGTTAAAAAATTTGGTGAAATCGCGATTCCTAATGGTCAGGCGCAAACGGACTACAAAGCGCTCAAGTCTGCTTTAGAGAATTTGGGTATATTTGTAATACCAGTGGGAGAAATAGAAAAATTCTGTCCGGAAATTGGATCACATGGGCCTAAGTTCGTTACCAAGCTGCTAACTGACATACCTTTGTCAGATTCACGTCTAGCCTGCTTAAGAGACTTCGTTGCGCATATACATAGATGAAAGATCACATAGTAAGAATGGCAGCGGACAAGCCGCTGAATGCTGGCCCTTGTTGATTAAGCCATGCGTCACTCCCTATCGAATAGGGACAAAACCTCACTCCAATACTGATTGCTTAAGCGCAAATCTATAGCATCCTTCGCTTCAGAATTTTGCGACGCCGCCATCCAAGAGGCGGTATTGTCAATACTAAGGCCATACGATAGTACTTGTTTGTGCTCCGGCAAAACCTCAGCCCTGTTTATTTCGTCTACACCATGCTTTTTTGATTTTGGTAAGAATGACACCACGTGGTGTCCTGGAAGATCATCACCAACTCGGTGCGCAAAGTCTGTTAAATTGGTTTCTGCTAGAACGTAAAGCCAACCACCGAAGTTAAAAGGCTCATCTGCTTGGCGCCTGAGAATTCTGCCAAGAACTTGCCGGAAATGGAGCTCTGTTCGTATCCTGCTGAGGTGGCAACACACTTGCAATCTGGGAATATCTGTTCCTTCACTGATCATTCCTACGGAAATAATCCACCTATCAGTCGAAAATTTGAAATCTGAGATAACCTTTTGGGCCTCGGGCGTGTTGTAAGTAACCACAACAGGCTTCTCTCCAAGTGCTGAAAGCCGAGTAGAGATCTGTTCTGCGTGCGCCACTGTAGCTGCTACAACGAGCCCTGCGGCCAAAGGAACCTGCTTCCGGATATCCGACAGTTTCGTTGATGCTTCCGAGAGTATATGGTCGATTATTTCGTCCCGGAATAGAAATTCAGGATACGTAACATAACCCTGTTTAATGGTTTCCTGGATACTGGTAAAGGTTTTTTTTAGGCCAAGGTCGAATGATCTCAGGCTGATTTCTCGATTGTCAGTGAGCACGATTCTTGGTTCACGGCACACACCCTCAGAAACTGCGCGCTGCAACCCGTACTCGTAATCACAGTGGAGCTCGCCGTCGGGCTGTATGTAGCGAGAGAGAACGATTGGATGATCATCTGTTCTCCATGGAGTACCTGATAGCGCTATCGTGAAAATGGCTTTCCCTTGAATTCTCTCGAGAATCGTTCGGCCCCAACTGTTGCCAATGACAAGATCCTCCCATCTTTGACCGGCGCAGTGATGGATTTCATCCAATACCACCAGCACTCTGTGTTCGCTCAACACCCGCCACAACTCTTTAGGCAGGGTGCTCATTGACTGGTAGGTGTAGGAGCCACCAGCAGCTCCAATTTGGCCGTTGAAGGTTCGCCCTAGGACTTGGCCAAATGTAAAAGCAACGCTTTGCGCGACTGTCCTTGACGGGGAAAAACACAAGACGAAGTCTATTTTCTTTCGTTCCAGAAGGGCCTTGGCCACAGAGGCCACCATAACCGTCTTGCCTGCTCCTGGCGTCGCGTGGCAGAGAAAATGTGTTTGATGCTCGAAAACTTGTAGAGCTTCGTCAACGCACTCGTTTTGCCAAACGCGCAACTGGGTCATGCGGAAGATCCAATCTTTGCGATTACCGATTCTACGGCTCGAAGATGGCCTAACAGTTTGGTGCTTCTCTCGCGAGATTCCAGGTACTGCGTCTTTACTGCGCTACGCAGTGCTGGGTACTTGTTGTAGAGTCGCTGGTATTCCTCTGCTTCACCGATGCTCGCAATCAGTTCAACTTTCCTGTTAGAGAGCTCTTCCTGCAATGAATGCCGGGTTTCCCTGTCCATCGTCGACTCTCCTTGCTTATCTTCCGTGAGATAGGGAGATGATCTCGCTACCAAGGCAGCGCCATCGTGTTCTAGTCGGTAGATGAACTTGCAACCCCGCCCTGTAGCCCCTTCGTAGCGCTCGATGAGATCCGCTGCTTCAAGCCGTAGAAGCTCCCTATAGATATGCTTGCGTAGTTGATTGGCGGACGGCCGTTGTCCATGAGGAATACGACTAAGATAGAGATCCCGGATCTCGGTGTTCGAGAAAGGAGTGCCAGCCTGATTTCGTAAAAGTTCAATCAAGATTTCATCGGCGTGCAGTTGCTGTTTTTCGCTCATATGGAGGTCCGATGGTCATTAGGTCGATCTGATCGATCCTGGAAAATGGGTAGTATATGCCGTGGCTCCTTATGCCTCAAGAAACCATAGTCTTGTCTTTTATGAGGGCAAGAAATGGGTTCAGTTGTTCGCGAAGCATTTGGTCGAAATCTTCGAGCGATTCGGAAATCGAAAGGGCTGTCTCAGGAGCGCCTTGCATATGAGGCAGGGATCGATAGGAGCTATGTAGGGAAAATCGAAAGAGGTGAGGTTAACGTAACGATCGAACGACTGTATCAACTCGCAGATTGTCTTCAGTGCTCCCCAAAAGAACTGTTGCTAGATTTGACGGAGCCCCCGGCAGATATCCGTTCCTGACACGGGCGTGGCTTCAACTTGTATTAGTTCCGCTGTCCTCTATGGATCTCGCTTTTAGTTTTAGTATAATAATTTAGTATATATACCAAAACCAGCTAACTGATGTGAAAAGGAAAAGTTAGTTTTGGTACGTTCAAAATAGAACTTGCCTTCAGATGTATACCGACCCCCAGAAGAAGTTCCGGGCCCGCCCCGAGGAGGAAGTACTGGAGGAGATCCGCAAATGCGGCGAGCGCATGATTGTCCAGAGGGTATTCCTTGCCGATGGTGATGCAATGATCCTGCCCACTCATCGCCTGCTGAAGATCCTGGAGGCGATCCGCGAACATCTGCCGGACGTTCATAGGGTTACCTCCTACTGCCTGCCCCGGAACCTGAAGCGAAAATCGGCGGCGGAACTGAAGGAACTGCACGATGCCGGGCTGCACATGCTCTATATCGGTGCGGAATCCGGCGATGACGAGGTGCTCCGTCGGGTCAACAAGGGCGAAAGCTATGAGTCCACCAAGGACGCCCTGCTGAAGATCGGCGAGGCCGGCATCAAACGCTCGGTGATGATCCTCAACGGCCTGGGCGGCAAGAGCCTGAGCGACCAGCACGCCCTCCATTCGGCCCAGTTGATGAACGACACCCAGCCGGAATTCCTGTCCACCCTGGTGGTCAGCTTCCCCCAGGGCATGGAGCGCTACCGGGAACAGTTCCCGGATTTTGAACCCCTGGACCAGCACGAGCTGTTCCAGGAGGCGGAAAAGCTGCTGGATACCCTGGAGCTGGAGCAGACCGTCTTCCGCAGCGACCACGCCTCCAACTACCTGGTGCTCAAGGGCACCCTGGGCCGTGACAAGGAACGAATGCTGGAGCAGGTACGCACTGCCATCAATACACCGGAACGCGCCCGCCTGCGGCCTGAATGGATGCGGGGGTTGTGACTGTCCTCGCCGGACAGCATGACAGGTACCTGATAGACTGAATCCATAGTGCTATTGCGACGGACACAGAGTCATGGATCGTCAGACGGTCATCGAACAACTGGATAGGCACAAGCCGGAACTCGCCAGTCGCTATGGCGTTACCCGGCTTGCGTTGTTTGGGTCCACGGCCCGCGATGTGGCCAGGGACGATAGTGACGTGGACATACTGGTGGCCTTCGACGGACCGGCAACCTCTCAGCGGTATTTCGGCGTCCAGTTCTATCTGGAGGACCTTCTGAACTGTTCCGTCGATCTGGTGACAGACAAGGCTCTGCGCCCGGAACTGCGCCCCTACGTGGAGCAGGATGCCATTCATGTCTGATTCGGGTACACAACGGGTGTGGCGTTTCTATATTACGGACATGATTGCCTTCGCCAACAAGTGCCTAACTTACACAGAAGGTCTGGACCAGCAGACTTTTGTCGAAAACGGCATGACCTATGATGCCACTCTCCGAAATCTGGAATTGATTGGCGAGGCCGCCACCCGTATTCCCAATGACATTCGTGACAAGCATCCAGACGTGCCCTGGCGCATGATTATTGCCACACGAAACCGGCTGATTCACGCTTACCTGGGCATCGATAATGATACCGTCTGGAGTATTCTTCAGGACGAGCTGCCAGAATTGATCCATCGCCTGGAAGAAATTATTCGCGAGTAAGATGCACGGGCTACGCTCAGCCCTGAGTGAGCCATCGCCACCCGATTCGGTCGAAAAATCACCAGTTGTGTTATAGAGTGCAGGTATCAACCTGTTTCAGTCAGCCCATACCGGGTCACGGACGAACTGCCGGGAGATCAGCGGAACATGAAGGTATTCAGACTGTTTTCCAACAATGAGGAATCGGCCTACCAGGCGCGCCTCCGCAAGGCTGTGGAGGAGCATGGGGACCATTTCCACATTGACGACAACGGTGCCGTCAGCGTTGATCTGAACAGCGAGAGCTTCTGCCGCTCACTGTACGCCGAGAACGCTGACGACCTTGGCGAACCGATGGAGGAGTCCCCCAAAGCCGTCGCGGAGTAGCGGCGCCGTGGGTTTCCTCTACATCTTCTTCATCCTGGTCTGCGGCTTTATTGTCGCCAACTACCACCTGCCCACCCGCTTCCGCCAGGGCCGTTCCACCGGTTGGGACTACTATTTCCGCATTGGCCTGCTGGGCTTCTGGTGCGTGGTCTTCGGTTTCCTCGTCACCATCCTGCTGGATACCCTGAATCTGCCCACCTACCTGTTCGATCTGGCTGGCTACCCCCTCTCGCAGGTGCAGCAGGCCTGGCTGAATTTTGGTCTGGAGGAAGTCACCTCCCACCAGCTTTCCGTGGCCGTCTTCGCATTGGTCGGTGCGGTGCTGTTCGCCTTCTACAGCCATATCCGGGCCCGCAACAAGGTATTCCGGGTATCGAGGCTGGCGTCCGAGTGCAGCGGCCACCACCTGGAGAAGCTGCTGCTGGATGCCACCATCTTCAACATGTCGGTGTCCGTCACCCTCAAGTCCCGCAAGTGGTACGCCGGCAAAGTGGTGGATTTCACCCCGGAAACCGGCGGCGTCCGCACCTTCGCGCTGCTGCCCATGAAAAGCGGCTATCGCCGGGAGTCCGACCTGCAACTGGTGGATACCCAGGACTACGAGGCCTATTACCGGTTCATGGGTATGAAAGGTGACCACACCGGCCGGCTGGACCTGGAACACTTCCGGGTAGTGATACCGGTAGAGCACATCAGCCATATCGCCATGTTCGATCAGGAAACCTACGAGATCTTCACCTTCACCCGACCGCCAGCCCCCTCAATGGGTGTCGCCGAGTCCCGCCTCTGAGCCTTGGGCCCCCTCCCCGGCCTGCCTGATCACTTTTTGCCCACAAACCTTGCAAGACCGTCATCCTTTCGGTAGCCTTTTGTTAATTGAACGTTCAATTAACAAAGATTGGCGAGGACAGTAATGCCCATTGTTGGCGTGAAAGACACAAGGAAACAGCAACTTATCGAGGCCACCATGGCCTCCATTGCCGAGTTGGGGATGCAGAACACCACCATTGTCAGCATCAGCAAACGGGCAGGCATGTCGTCGGGGATTATCAGTCACTACTTCGGCGGCAAGCAGGGGCTGATCGAAGCGGCCCTGCGTCACCTGCTGGAACAGCTGGGCCAGGAACTGCGGGAGCGCATGGCCCGCACCGACGGTTCTCCGGAGCAGCGCCTGGCCTGCATTGTCGAGTCGAATTTCTCCGAGTTCCAGCGCTCGGCCCTGGCCGCCAAGACCTGGCTCAGCTTCTGGGCCCGGTCCATGCACGAGCCTGGTCTCAAGCGCCTGCAGCAGATCAACAACGCGCGCCTGTACAGCAACCTGCGCTATTCCTTTGCCCAGGTGCTGCCAGCGCGGGAAGCCACCGAGGCATCCCGCCAGACCGCCGCGATGATCGACGGTTTCTGGCTGCGCAGTGCCCTGAGCCTGGACCCCGTGGAGAGCTTCGAGGCCGGCGAACGGCTGATTAAACAGTTTATCGAACAGACCCTGGCCGGCGCCGGGGCGATGCATTCATTGAATTGAGGTTACCGGTCACCATGTCCAACCAGCTTCCTGTCTACCAGAACTATGTCCACGGTCGTTTCCTGCCCAACACCAGCGGGGAAACCTTTCCGGTGGTGAATCCGGCCACCGGTAAAGTGATCTATGAGGTCGAGGTAGCGGACGAATCCATCCAGCGTGCCGCCATCGAAAGCGCGCGCTCCGGCTTCGCCGGCTGGTCCGCCATGCCTGCGGTTGAGCGCAGCCGCATCCTGTTGAAGGCCGTGGCCCTGCTGCGGGAGCGCAACGACGACCTGGCCCGCACCGAGGTACTGGATACCGGCAAGCCCTGGCAGGAAGCGGAAGCGGTGGACGTGGCCACCGGCGCCGATGCCATTGAGTTCTTCGCCGGCATCGTGCCCTCCATGGAAGGTAACCAGCAGGACCTTGGCGGCGATTTCTACTACACCCGCCGCGAGCCCCTGGGCATCTGTGCCGGTATCGGCGCCTGGAACTACCCCATCCAGATTGCCTGCTGGAAGTCCGCACCGGCCCTGGCCACCGGCAACGCCATGATCTTCAAACCGTCGGAGGAAACCCCAATGGGCGCCATGCGCCTGGCGGAGATCTTCACGGAAGCGGGCATGCCGGCCGGCGTGTTCAACGTGGTCCACGGTGCCGCCGAGGTGGGTCAGTGGCTGACCCATCACCCGGACATCGCCAAGGTGTCCTTTACCGGTGAGGTGGGGACCGGCAAGAAGGTGATGGCCGCTGCAGCAGCCACCACCCTCAAGGACGTCACCATGGAGCTGGGGGGCAAGTCGCCCCTGATCATCTTCGATGACGCCGACCTGGAGAACGCGGTATCCGCCGCCATGGTTGGCAACTTCTACACCCAGGGGGAGATCTGCACCAACGGCACCCGGGTGTTCGTCCATAAGGACATCTACCCGCGCTTCATGGACCGGCTGCTGGAACGCACCCGCAACAACATCGTGCCCGGTGATCCCATGGACCCGGCCACCAACTACGGTGCCCTGATCTCCGGGAAACACCAGGAACTGGTACTGGGCTACATCGCCAAGGGCCGGGAAGAAGGCGCCACGCTGGCCCACGGTGGCGAAGCATTCGAGCCGGAGGATTCCCGGGGTGGCTACTTCGTGCAGCCCACCATCTTCACCGACTGCACCGACGACATGACCATCGTCAGGGAAGAGATCTTCGGGCCGGTCATGTCCGTGCTGACCTTCTCCGACGAAGAGGAAGTGATCCGCCGGGCCAACGGTACCGACACCGGCCTGGCCGCCGGGGTGTTTACCAACAACATCCGCCGGGCCCACCGGGTGATCCACCGCATCCAGGCCGGTATCTGCTGGATCAACAGCTATGGCGCGTCACCGGCGGAAATGCCCGTGGGCGGCTACAAGCTTTCCGGCATCGGCCGTGAGAACGGGCGCGAAACCCTGGCCCACTACACCCAGCTAAAAGCAGTGTATGTGGGCATGGAAGATATCGACGCCCCCTTCTGAACCAGGGGCCCGCCCGTGATTGTTCCGGGCGGGATACCAGACTGTTTTTAGCAGGCCTGTTTCCGACAGCGCAGGCATTGCACCGTGCTGGACGGGCGCCTGTGTGCCACCACTCCGCGACGAGTGAGGATTGTATGAAAGAAAACCAGTTCGACTACATCATTGTGGGTGCGGGTTCCGCCGGCTGTGTGCTGGCGAACCGCCTCACAGAGGATGGCCAGCACAAGGTGCTGCTGCTGGAAACCGGCGGCAGCGACAAGAGCATCTTCATCCAGATGCCCACGGCCCTGTCCATTCCCATGAACACCAAAAAGTACGCCTGGCAGTTCGAGACCGAGCCCGAGCCGTATCTGGATAACCGCCGCATGCACTGCCCCCGGGGCAAGGTGCTGGGTGGCTCTTCGTCCATCAACGGCATGGTCTATGTGCGGGGCCACGCCCGGGACTTTGACGAGTGGGACGAGGCCGGCGCCGACGGCTGGCACTACCGTAACGTGTTGCCCTACTTCAGGAAGGCCGAAACCTGGGCCTTTGGCGGCGACGACTACCGGGGCGACACCGGCCCGTTGGGGGTCAACAACGGCAACAACATGCAGAACCCGCTTTATGGCGCGTTTATCCGCGCCGGCGTGGACGCGGGCTACCTGGAAACCGACGACTACAACGGCGCCCGCCAGGAAGGCTTCGGCGCCATGCACATGACCGTCAAGAACGGGCGCCGCTGGTCCACCGCCAACGCCTACCTGCGTCCCGCCATGGACCGCCCCAACCTGACCGTGGTCACCCACGCCCTGGTACATCGGGTACTGCTGGACGGCAAGACCGCCACCGGCGTGCGTTATCAACAGGGCGGCAAGGTGCATGATGTAAGAGCGAGTGAAGAGGTCATCCTGTCCGCCGGCTCCATCGGCTCCCCTCACCTGCTGCAACTGTCCGGTATTGGCAACCGCGAGGTGCTGGAGCAGGCCGGTATCGAGGTGAACCATGAACTGCCC
Organism: Marinobacter sp. OP 3.4; assembly: GCF_036224885.1. Taxonomy (NCBI): domain Bacteria; kingdom Pseudomonadati; phylum Pseudomonadota; class Gammaproteobacteria; order Pseudomonadales; family Marinobacteraceae; genus Marinobacter; species Marinobacter sp. OP 3.4. Next base: position 2,281 of record NZ_JAVVLT010000124.1, on the reverse strand, counting down.
GGGGTGGGCGAGAACCTGCAGGACCACCTGGAATTCTACTTCCAGTTCCGCTGCAAGCAGCCGGTGTCCCTCAACGGCAAGCTGGACTGGTGGAACAAGCTGAAGATCGGTATGCGCTGGATCCTGAAAAAGGACGGCCTGGGCGCCACCAACCACTTCGAGTCCTGCGGCTTCATCCGCTCCAAGGCCGGCGTGGAATGGCCGGATCTGCAGTACCACTTCCTGCCGGCAGCCATGCGCTACGACGGCAAGGAAGCCTTCGATGGCGACGGCTTCCAGCTCCACATCGGCCACAACAAGCCGAAAAGCCGGGGCTTTGTGCACGTGCAGTCGGCAGACCCGACACAGGCGCCCCGCATCCGCTTCAACTATCTGCAACATGAGGCGGACCGGGAAGGCTTCCGGGATTGCGTGAAGCTGACCCGGGAAATCATCAACCAGCCGGCCATGGATGAGTACCGGGGCGACGAAATCCAGCCCGGGGAACACATCCAGAGCGATGAGGACATTGATGCCTTCGTCCGCCAGGCGGTGGAAAGCGCCTATCACCCGTCCTGCACCTGCAAGATGGGCACCGACGGGCAGGCGGTGGTGGACCCCCACACACGGGTACATGGCATTGACCGGCTGCGGGTGGTGGACTCGTCCATCTTCCCCACCATACCCAACGGCAACCTGAACGCCCCCACCATCATGGTGGCGGAACGGGCCGCCGACCTGATCCGGGGCAGGGAGCCCCTGCAACCTTCGGATGCGCCCGTGGTCATGGACGATCAGTGGCAGGCGCGCCAACGATCGGGACAGGCCAGGCGGTAACGCCATCGCCTGACGATGCCGGGTAACACCGCCCGGCATCGCCCGGTCTTCAGGATTTCCCTATCAGCGCGACGACCCCGTCGTTTCTCGGGCGCCGGATAGGCAAGTCCTGGGTAGACAACTCGAATCAACAGAGGAGAACACCCATGACACTGACCATAATGAGACAGAACCACCGGAGGGCAGCCCAATGACACTCTGGTTATCCAGCGGCCTGCTCTTCGCCTTCGCCGCCATTGCGCTGATTATCTACAAGTGGTGGGACGTGCAATGCATCGGCGTCACGCCGGTGCGTACCTTCACCTTTATTGCCATCCTGTTCACCTCCGGCCTGGATGTGGGGCTGATCATGTTCCCCCTCACCGAGTTCGGCGGCTATGGTGATGTGGGCACCAACCCGGAATACGGCTTCGCCAATCCCCTGGCCATCGAGTTCGGATTCTGGGCCTTCCTGATCTGGGGCTTCTACTTCCTCACCTGCTTCTACTTCTGCATGATCGAACCACGGGTGAAGTTCTTCGAGATCCCCCTGGTGAAGGTCATCAACAACGTGGTGATCATCGGTACCTGCGCCTTCACCGCCTACCTGCTGCTGGTGAACCTGCCCTGGTACCTGCCGCAACTGGGTGACGGCGAAACCGTGGTGCCCACCTTCTACCTGATCGTGTTTGCGGCCATCGCCCTGGCGGTGTATTCCAGCAGCAAGATCAAGTACGTGCGTATCCTCAGCCTGGGCTCGAGCTGGCTGTTTATCGCGCTGATCGCCGTCATGTGGGGCCAGGCCTTCCTGGGCGGCCAGGGCAGCCCCTGGGATTTCTTCGTCACCGCCAGCCTGCTGGGCGAGTATTTCAGCAACATTCACCGCTTTGCCCTGCCGATTAACGACTACCACGAGTTCTACCTGTTCTGGTGGTTCTCCTGGAGCATCATGATCGGTCAGTTCACCGCCCGGTTCGTCAGCGGCATCCGTACCTGGCAGCTGTTCCTGGCGATGCTGTTCGTGCCCTCCATCGCCATCGGCACCTGGTTCACCGTGCTCTACCACTACCATGCCCAGGATCTGTCCATCGCCACCGTCATCAACCTGGCCATGATCACCGTGGGCATCCTGATGGTGATCAACTCCCTGGATTCCCTGATCCGGCTGTACACCGACAACCTGAACCTGACGGTGAAACGGTTCGGCCGGCTGCCCTATTTCTTCGGCAATCTGGTGGCCCTGGTGGGACTGACCCTGCTGTTCCAGCTGGACTTCCTGAGGATCCAGTGGGTGGGCGCACTGGTGATCGCCCTGTACTTCGGTTGCTTTGGCTACATCCTGTTGAAAAGGCGCGCGGAGGTGTTCGGCATCGACAGCGCACCCCGGGAGAACGTGCTGGACTTCCACCGGATAGAAACCGCCAACTGATCCGCCAGGCAGGGTGGAGCAGTCCATGGCTCTTGTCGACGGACCACCTCATCCGTG
>NZ_JAVVLT010000123.1:0-24059 GCF_036224885.1 Marinobacter sp. OP 3.4 | reverse complement strand
ACAGGGACGTTTTTGAAGAGCCTCCATGGATGGATTCACGGCGTGTCCCGGAAAGCCTTATCGACCTGTGGGAGCCGGCACCGAAGTGCCAGACCAGTCCATCAATGAAAGCCTAAAGAGCTTTCTGAAAAGTGAGCCATCTATGGATACCTATAATCCGCAAAACGGCGGCAAATCTAACCCAGGCCCCTGCCGGGAACTAAACCTGGATGGCCTCGTCGGCCCCACCCACAACTACGCAGGGCTGGCCCGGGGCAACCTGGCCTCCAGTTCCAATGCCAACCAGGTATCCAGCCCGCGGGAGGCGGCATTGCAGGGGCTGGCGAAGATGAAGGCGCTGGCGGACAAGGGATTACTGCAAGGCGTGTTGCCGCCCCAGGAACGCCCCCATATGCCGACGCTGAGGCGACTGGGCTTTACGGGGCCAGAGGACAAAATCCTGGCCCGGGTCAGTCAGGAGTCACCGGAACTGCTGTCGGCGGTCAGTTCGGCATCGTCCATGTGGACGGCCAACGCGGCCACCGTCTCGCCAGCGGCGGACACGGCGGACCATCGGGTGCATTTCACGCCGGCAAACCTGGCGTCGAGCTTCCACCGGTCGCTGGAAGCCAGCGAAACGGGGCGCATCCTGCGATCGATCTTCACCGACGACGCTTGGTTCGCCCACCATCCGCCCCTGCCGACGGTGACCCAGTTTGGCGATGAAGGCGCGGCCAACCACACGCGGTTATGTGCTTCCCACGGCAAGCCTGGCGTGGAGCTGTTTGTGTACGGACAGATGGCCTTCGACAGCCGGGCGGCCACGCCCCAGCGATTCCCGGCCCGACAGACCCTGGAGGCCTCGCGGGCGGTGGCCCGGTTGCATGGGCTGAAGCCGGAGCGAGTAGTGTTCGCCCAGCAGAACCCGGCGGCCATCGATGCCGGCGTGTTCCACAACGATGTCATCGCGGTGGGCAACGAGAACCTGCTGTTCTATCACGAGCTGGCGTTCCTGAATGAGGAGCCGATAATGGCGGAGCTGCGGGAGAAGCTGGGCAACACACCCCTGGAGACGCTGCGGGTGACGTCGGATCAGGTGCCGCTGGAGGATGCGGTGGCTTCCTACCTGTTCAACAGCCAGTTGCTGTCCGTGGACGGTGGCATGTTGCTGGTGGTGCCCGGGGAATGCCGGGAGGTGTCGTCCGTCAGTCGCTACCTGGATGAGGTGCTGGCGGCGGATAACGGGATCACGGCCATCGAGACCTTCGACCTGCGTCAGTCCATGCGTAATGGCGGCGGCCCCGCCTGCCTGCGCCTGAGGGTGGCCCTGGACGACGATGCGGTGGCTGCCATGAACCAGGGCGTACTGCTCACGGACGAACTCTACGAGAGACTGGTGGCCTGGGTGCAGGGCCACTACCGGGAGGAGTTGCTGCCGGGGGACCTGGCCGATCCGGCGCTGTTACAGGAAAGCCGCCATGCGCTGGATGAGCTGACAGCTATCCTGGGACTGGGCTCCATCTATGACTTCCAGCATGAGGTTTAGCCCGAACATCGCCGGACCATCAGCCCAACACGATGTCCCACCGGAACCTTCGGATTCGGAAAGATAATGGCCTCCGGTTCCGGGCCGACCCGATACTCGGTGGTATCGTCCTCCCAGATCAGGGTCCCCGGCGGATAGTCGGTGAAATTGGCTACATCATCGGCAATATGAAACCGGAAATGCTCGCCGGTATTCAGGATTTCATGGACCACCCGGAACACCTCTGGCGGCTGCCGATGCGCCTGTCCCGGTGATGGCCGTTGTTCCGTCAGTGCCGCCAGGGCCTCATTCAGGGCCGTAAGGCGACTGAGGTCGTTGTGGCCAAAGGGGTGCACCTTGCCCAGCTCCAGGGTGAAGCTCTCTGCCCCCAGGGTTTCAGCGCCGAAGGCGGAAAAGGTGGTTGCTGGTTGATGCTGGAGCAGCAGGGTGCCGATATCCGCCGCCGCCAGGAAATCCAGCTCACCGTCCGGCACCTGCCGCCCCTCCACAAAGGGATAGAGGGCGAACTTCTCCCGCCGGGACGGGCGGATGGCGGTGTGCAGGTCGTAGTGGCGTAGTGGGCCGGAGTGCCGGTCCCGAAAGGCCTGGCAGGTGGCTTCCAGTCGGGCGGCACGTCGGGTTTCGTAGCCGTCCGGGTAGTTCTTCCAGGCGCCCTGGAAAAGCCGGTTCAGGTTGTGCTCGACAAAGCGCTGCGCCGCCACCATGGCTGGCGGGTTGCCGAGTATGAGTAGCAGCGGGATGCGGGGCCGGATGACGCCGGTGGTGATGTCCTCCACCAGCCGGTTGAGCAACTCGATGGGGGCGGTTTCGTTCCCATGGACGCCGGCGGACAGGATCAGGGCAGGTGCGCCGCTGACCGGCTGGCCTGGCTCGAACCGCAGCAGCCCGGTATCCAGCCGTACCAGCCTGCCGCCGGGCAGGGTGGTGGTCGCTTCGGGGCAGGACCGGCCGGCGGTGGTGAGGGTATGGGCCAGCCAGTCAGGCTGGCCAGCAAACAGCGCCCGCCGGTCCATGGGTCAGCCCCCCGCCGGTCTCTGGTGCTTCAGCAAGTGGTTCTCCAGCTTGCGGAAGGCAAACACCAGCAGGAAGGTCAGGGCCATATAGATCAGTGCCACCGCGACAAAGGCATCGAAAGGGGCATAAAAGCGGGAGTAGATGTTCCGAGCCGCGCCGGTCAGGTCAACAATGGTCACCACACTGGCGATGGCGCTGGCGTGGAGCATGAAGATCACTTCGTTGGAATAGGCCTGCACGGCACGACGGGCCGCGCTGGGCAGGACGATTCGGTACAGGCGCAGGAACCAGCTCATGCCGTAGGCCTTGGCTGCCTCAATCTCGCCCTGCGGTGTGGCGGCAATGGCACCCCGGAAGATTTCCGTGGTGTAGGCCGCCGTGTTCAGGGTGAATGCCAGCAGCGCCGGGTAGAAGGGCTCCCGGAAGATATTCCACCAGAAGGTGTCCTGGATGCCGGGAATCTGCGCCAGGCCATAGTAGATGATATAGAGCTGGATCAGCAGCGGCGTGCCCCGGAACAGGTAGGTGTAGATCCACACCGGCCCGGATACCCACCAGCGGGGGCTGTTGCGGAGGATGGCCAGGGGAATGGCCACGACCAGGCCAATGACCAGGGACAGGAATACGAGCTGGACGGTATTCACCAGGCCCTGCCAGTACTCCAGCAGGGTCATGGCGGTGAAAATCTCGTTCCGGTCCAGCCAGGCGGTGATGAACTCCGGCATGTCAGCCCTCCCCCTGGACAACGCCGACGTTGGCCCGACGATTCAGCCACTTGATGAACAGTTCGGAAACCGCCGTCAGGGCCAGGTAGACCGCCGCCACCGGAATAAAGAACAGGAACGGCGAGCGCTCGGCCTTGGCGGCCTCTTCCGCCACCCGCACCATATCGGTGAGTCCGATAATGGACACCAGGGCGGTGGTCTTGAGCAGCACCTGCCAGTTATTGCCGATACCGGGCAGGGCATGTCGCATCATCTGCGGCACCATGACCCGGCGGAAGGTATGCCATTGAGTGAAGCCATAGGCACGGGCGGCTTCGATCTGGCCGGTTTCCACTGCCAGGAAGGCTCCCCGGAAGGTTTCGGCCATATAGGCGCCGAAGATCAGGCCGATGGTCAGGATGCCCGAGATGAACGGGTCGAACTGGAAGAACCAGTCGATCTGGTATTGCTCGTAGAGCCAGTCGGAGAGGTTGTTGACCATCACCTGGCCACCGTAATAGAGCAGCAGCATCATGACCAGGTCGGGAACCCCACGGACAATGGTGGTGTAGACGGTGGCAACGGTCCTGGCAACACGGCTGGCGGACAGCTTGGCGGCCGCCCCGGTCAACCCCAGGAACAGGGCCAGGAGCAGGGACAGCAGGGCCAGCTCGACAGTGACGACGGCGCCCTGGGCAAGTTCGGGGCCGTAGCCTTTCAGATCAATCATGCAGGGAATCCAGGTATCGGAAGCCGGCTGGGTATCCGCCGCCCGGAAAGGCTACGGATACCCGGCTTCGGCCGCCGCAGATGGCTTACATCTTGATATCGTAGTTGAAGTATTTCTCCATGATGGCGTCGTAGGTGCCATCGTTCTTCAGGGTTTCCAGGGCGGCGTTGATCTCTTCGGCCAGTTCCTTGTCACGCTTGCGCATGGCCACGCCAATACCCTGGCCCAGCTTGACCGGCTCGCCCACTTCCTTGAAGCCGTCCTTGCTGAGAATGGTCTGCTCACCCACCGGGTAGTCCACGAAGACCACGTCCAGGCGCTGGCCTTCCAGGTCCAGGACCATGTCATCGGCGGTGGTATAACGCTTGATGGTCACCACACCACCGAGGTTCTCGGTGACGTAGGTATCCATGGTGGTGCCCCGCTGAACGCCCACGGTCTTGCCTTCCATCGCGGACTCGTCGGTCACGTCGGTGTTGAAGTCTTCACGGGCGAACCAGCCACCCGGCGTGTTGTAGTAGGGCTCGGAGAACAGTACCCGTTCGGCCCGCTCCGGGGTGATGGACATGGAGGACATGATGGCGTCGAACTTGCGCGCCAGCAGGCCCGGAATCATGCCGTCCCATGCCTGGATGACGAACTCGCAGTTGGCGTCCATCTCTTCACACATGGCTTCCGCCAGTTCCACCTCAAAGCCGGTCAGGTTGCCGTCGTCATCGCGGTACTCGAAGGGCTCGTAGGGCACGTCGAAAGCGATGCGAATGGTTTCCCCGTCCTGGGCCAGTGTCGTGCCGGCCATCATGGCCAGGGCGCATCCCGCTGCAACAATCAGTTTTTTCATTTGGTTTCTCCAGTGTGTTGCGATTTCTGGGGGTTGTCGGATGACAGTTCTCAGGATCAGAACCGGGGCGCAAGGAATTGCTGTATGCGCTCCGAATCCGGGTTGCCGAAGACTTTATCAGGGGTTCCCTGTTCTTCGATCACACCCTGATGCAAAAACAGGACCTGGGACGACACGTCCCGGGCGAAGGCCATCTCGTGGGTGACCACGATCATGGTGCGGCCTTCGTCAGCCAGACCCTGCATGACTTTCAGTACCTCTCCCACCAGTTCAGGATCGAGGGCGGAGGTCGGTTCGTCAAACAGCATCACCTCCGGCTCCATGGCCAGGGCGCGGGCAATGGCCGCCCGCTGCTGCTGCCCGCCGGACATCTGGGCGGGGTAATAGTCCTTGCGCTCATGGATCCCGACCTTTTCAAGATAGGCCTCGGCGCGCTCGATTGCCTCTTTTCTGGGTACTTTGAGCACATGGACCGGCGCTTCAATCACGTTTTCCAGCACGGTCATGTGGGACCAGAGGTTGAACCCCTGGAAGACCATGGAAAGGCGCGCACGGATCTGCTCAACCTGTTTGTTGTCCGCCGGAATCCGCTCACCCTTGCGGTTCGTTTTGAAGCGGATTGGGTCGCCGTGCACGATAATGTCGCCGGAGGTCGGTGTTTCCAGCAGGTTGATGCAGCGCAGGAAGGTACTCTTGCCGGAGCCCGAACTGCCGATCATGGAGACCACGTCACCCTTGCGGGTTTCCAGAGACACGCCCTTGAGAACCTCGTTCTGGTCAAAGGTTTTGTGGATATCCCTGCAGATCAGGGGGGCGTCGTCCGCCATGTCCTTACTCCGGCTATTGATGACTATGCTGTGATGCCTGAAAAATACACGAATTGGCCGGCATCATGAACAGATAATGTCGGCTTTATTTCAAAAGGCGCACTTTTTACGGATTGCGGGGCGGAAAATCAATAGTCCGCCGGAGGAACAAATCCACCAAAGTCTGGTGGTGCTTGGCGACCGGCTTTCCTATGATGGTGGTCTCTGATGTAGAGAATGATAACAGGCCTGAAAATGTCAGCGGTAAAACAACAAGATAGGCTGGCCGTCAGCGATAGTCCCCTGGACGGCCGGACCGAATTCCCGCCGGTGGACCGCCACGCCCTGGCGGAAAAGTTCCGGCGATTCCTGAATCCGGATTCGGTGCTCACCGACGATGAGACCATTCGCCCCTACGAATGCGACGGTCTCTCCATGTACTGTGAAATGCCGCAAATGGTGTTGCTGCCGGAGACGGTGGAGCAGGTGCAGCAGATCATGCGGCTGTGCCACGCCGAGGAAGTGCCGGTGGTGGCCCGCGGCGCCGGCACCGGGCTCAGTGCCGGCGCCATGCCCCATGCCGGCGGGGTGGTACTGTCGCTGGCGAAATTCGACCGCATCCTGTCGATTGACCCTGCGGCCCGGTCCGCCAGGCTGCAGCCGGGTGTCCGTAACCTGGCAATCAGCGAGGCCGCCGCGAAGTATGGCCTCTACTACGGTCCCGATCCTTCCTCCCAGATTGCCTGTACCATCGGGGGCAATGTGGCGGAGAACTCCGGCGGTGTGCACTGCCTGAAATATGGTCTGACCGTTCACAACCTGCTGAGTGTCGAGGTGGTCACCGCCGAGGGGGATCGGGTGACTATCGGCAGCGACGGCTACGACAGTTGCGGTATGGACCTGCTCGCCCTGGTGACCGGGTCGGAAGGGCTGCTGGGCATTGTCACGGAGGTGCAGGTGAAACTCCTGCCCAAGCCGGAAGTGGCCCAGGTGGTGATGGCGGGGTTCGATACCGTCCAGCGGGCCGGCGACGCGGTGGCGGGCATTATCGGTCGGGGCATCATACCCGGCGGGCTGGAAATGATGGACGGCTTCGCGATCCAGGCGGCGGAGGATTTTGCCCACGCGGGTTACCCCACGGACGCACAGGCGCTGTTGTTGTGTGAGGTGGACGGTACCCGCGAGGAAGTCCAGGACCATATCCACCAGGCGGAAGAACTGTTCCGGGAGCTGGGTGCCACCTCCGTCCGCACCTCCGGCAGTGAAGCCGAACGGGCGCTGCTCTGGAAGGGCCGCAAATCCGCCTTCCCGGCGGTGGGCCGGATCTCCCCGGACTACTACTGCATGGACGGCACCATTCCCCGCAGCCAACTGGCCCACGTGCTCACCGAGATGCAGAAGCTGTCCGAACAATACGGCCTGCGGGTGGCCAATGTTTTCCATGCCGGCGATGGCAACCTGCACCCGCTGATCCTGTTCGATGCCAATGTGCCCGGCGAGTTCGAGCGCACCGAGGCCTTCGGGGGCGACATCCTCAACCTCTGCGTGGAAGTGGGGGGAAGCATTACCGGCGAGCACGGTGTGGGCATGGAGAAGATCCGCCAGATGCCCAACCAGTTCGGCAACCTGGAAGTCAGCCAGTTCCACGGTATCAAGCAGGCTTTTGATACCCGGGGCATCCTCAACCCGGGCAAGGGCGTTCCCACCCTGCGGCAGTGCCAGGAATACCGGGCCATCGGCCCGTTGCAGACACCGACCGCCACGGGTGACGGAGGGGCCAGCCATGGGTGATATCGGCGCGCAGCTGCAGGAACAGGTGCAACAGGCGGTCGCCAGTCGGACACCCCTGGCCATCACCGGTGGCGGCAGTAAACCCTTCCTCGGGCGGGGCCTTCACGGTGAGCCACTGAACGTTGGCGATCATACCGGCATTGTCAGCTACGAACCGGTGGAACTGGTACTCACGGTGCGGGCCGGTACCCGCATCGCCGACATCGAGGCCGCGCTGGCGGAAAACGGTCAGCGTCTGGCGTTCGAGCCGCCCCGGTTTGGGGACACGGATACCATCGGCGGCGTGCTGGCGGCCAACCTGTCCGGCCCTGGCCGTCCGTGGCAGGGATCGGTACGCGACCATGTACTTGGGTTGCGGCTGATCAATGGCCGTGGTGAGCACCTGAGGTTCGGCGGACAGGTGATGAAGAATGTGGCCGGTTACGATGCCTCCCGGCTTCAGGCCGGAGCCCTGGGCACCTTGGGGGTGATCACTGAACTCTCGCTGAAAGTGTTGCCAAAGCCCGCTGTGGAGCAGACGCTGGTACAGGACATGACCGCCATGGACGCCATCGCCCTGATGAACCGGCTGGCCGGTCAGCCCAAGCCGCTGTCCGCCGCCTGCTGGTACCAGGGCAGGTTGTATCTCCGGCTATCTGGATCACAACCTGCGGTTGAGGCTACGGCTGAAGCCTGGCGGGCAGACAGCGGAGGCCGGATGGAAAGCCTGGAAAATGGCCATGACTTCTGGTGCCAGCTTCGCGATCAGCAGTTGTCCTTCTTCGAAGGCAGCCGCCCCCTGTGGCGATTCTCGGTCAATCCCACTGCCGTTATGGAGGATATCGACACGGATGCCCTGATCGACTGGGGCGGGGCACAGCGCTGGGGCCGCCAGGACGAAACCTTGTCGACCATGGCTGAACGGGCTGGTCGTGCGGGTGGGCAGGTATCGCTGTTCCGCCATGGCGATCGCACGGGTGAGGTAATGCATCCGCAGCCGGCGCCGGTACGTGCCATACAGCAGCGACTGAAAGCTGCGTTCGACCCCCATGGGATCTTCAATTCCGGTCACTTGTACAGCTGGATTTAGTATGCAAACTAATCTCGTTCAGGAATTCGCCAACAAACCGGAAGGCCAGGAAGCCGAGGACATCCTCCGTAGTTGCGTTCATTGCGGCTTCTGTACCGCTACCTGCCCCACCTATCAGGAACTGGGGGATGAGCGGGACGGCCCCCGGGGCCGGATCTACCTGATGAAGATGTTCCTGGAAGGGCAGGAAACCACGGAACGGACTCAGGAACACCTGGACCGGTGCCTCAGTTGCCGGTCCTGCGAGACCACCTGTCCGTCGGGCGTGCAGTATGGCCGCCTGCTGGATATCAGCCGGGGCTTTATGGAGGAACGCCTGGAACGGCCCCGATCTGAACAATGGCTGCGCTGGGGGCTGACCCGGGTACTGCCCAACCGCCGGTTGTTCGGCAGCCTGCTGCGGCTGGGGCAGATCGCCCGTCCACTGGTGCCGGATCCCTTGCGCAGCAAGATTCCACCGAAGAAGACCGCCCATCCCTGGCCAGCCGGCAGCCACGAGCGCAAGGTGCTGGCCCTGGCCGGTTGCGTGCAACCTTCGGCAACCCCTAACACCAACGCGGCGGCCGCCCGCGTACTGGACCGCCTGGGTATCACCCTGATGGAAGCGCCACAGGCGGGATGCTGCGGTGCGGTGAACTATCACCTGGGGGACCATGAAGATGGTCTCAATCATATGCGACGCAATATCGACGCCTGGTGGCGCGCCATCGACCAGGGGGCGGAGGCCATCGTGATGACCGCGTCCGGTTGCGGCGCCATGGTCCAGGATTACGGTCACCTGCTGAAGGGTGACCCGGCCTACGCCGAAAAGGCGCGCCGGGTCAGCGAGCTGACCGTGGACCTGGGGGCTTTCCTGCTGCAACAGGATCTCGGGCCCCTGAAACTTTCCAATGCCAGGGGCAAGGTGGCGTTCCATTGTCCCTGTACCCTGCAACATGCCATGAAACAGGGGGACGTTGTGGAGCAGGTGCTGGAAAAGGCCGGTGTCGAACTGGCAGCCACTACGGACAGGCACCTCTGCTGCGGTTCCGCCGGCACCTATTCCGTGTTGCAGCCGGAACTGAGCCAGCGCCTGCTTGCCAACAAGCTGCAGGCGCTGACCGTGGACCAGCCCGAAGAGATCGTAACGGCCAATGTGGGCTGTCAACTCCACCTGGAAACCCGCTCAACGGTACCGGTGCGTCACTGGATTGAACTGCTGGATACGGTATCTCCGTCGGACTTATGACATTTCCGCAATGTCTGCAAGGTCAACGGACACTGTGCTACCTTGAAAATGCCAGACCTTACATACAGTTGGTCCGCAACCAAGGAGGCTACCAATGGAAGCCCAATCCCAAGATGTGAAGAAGCAGAATGCCGAGTACGAACAGGTCAAGGCTGATCTGAAGGCGCTGAGGGAAGATATGGCTAAGCTCAGCCGTAGTGTTGCCGACGGCCAGAAGAACAGCTTCAACAGCTTCCGCGACGAATTGCGCCGGGAAGGGCAGGAAGCACTGGACTCCGCCCGCGGTGCCGGTGAGAAGGCCCTGCATGATGTTGAGGACCGGATTACCCAGCGCCCGTTCCTGACCGTGCTGATCCTGTTCCTGGCGGGCCTTGTGGTCGGCAAGCTGCTGGACCGGTAACCACTGATCATGCTGTCAAAACAGGAAATGGAAGGGCTGGCACGCAAGGCGGTCGCCGCCCTGGTTGGGGTGTTGTTGACCGTCGCCCTGTTGTCGGCCCTGCTCATCGCCGGGCTGGTTCTTCTGCTGTGGGCCGCCACGGCGGGGCTCAGCCCGCTGGTCGGTCAGGCGGGGGCCTTGGCCATTTCCGGTGGGCTCTGTTTCCTGTTGCTGGGCCTGTTCTTCTGGCGCCTGCTCAGTGCCCGGGCAACCTCGGGCAGCGATGGCGAACCGGGCCTTTCCCTTCGTGACCGGCTGGAAAACACCATCCGTGAGAACCCCCTGGAAGCCGCCCTGGGTGCCTTTGCCCTCGGCATCTTCGGTCAGGCGGATGCCCGCTTCCGGGCCATGGTGCTGCAGAGTGGCATGGCTTTCATGAGGCAGGCCAGGGCGGACAGCCGTGCGGCCAGTCACGAGGACAGCGCCGCCAACGATGAGACCGGCGAGGGCGAACCCATGGGTGGCGAGCCCTAGTGTCCCTTAACATAAGTTCGCAGCCTCTGAAATGCTGCGAACTTATGTTAAGGGACACCAGGGTGTCAGCCGGACAGCATGCCGGCATAGGCGCAATAGAGGAATGCCCCGGACCCCGTAAGGATCATCAGCCAGGCAGGGATAACCATATCGCTACGCTTGACGGTCTTCATGGCCTTATCTCTTTTTGTTGTTGATATTCGGCAATAAATCAGCATAGACCAAAAACCTGTAACGGGCAGCCAATTTATCCCCGCTGCGGGTGCATATGTTCAAGATGTGAACACTGTCGCCCATTCCTGAGGTGTGGATAATAGGGCACTCTTCGCTGGACGCGATGCTCCCAACCGACCAATAAGGACATTACATGAAGCCAGGATGGCTCCCGATACTGTGTATCGCAGTGTCTCTCCTCTCAGTCTATTCCCACGAGGCCCGTTCTGACGGTATCCATACCTGGACCGACGAACACGGGGTGACTCATTTTTCGGACCGGGCCCCGACCCACGGCCAGAGCCGGCGGCTGGAAGTGGACCAGCCGGTCCTGGTGCCCATGAACGAGAACCTGGACGCGGCCTCGGCCATTGACGAGACGGTCGCTGCTTCCAACTCCGGAGGGAGGGATAATTCCGATAAGGGACGAGAGGACGCTGACCGGCAACGGCGGCAGTGTGAGCAGTATCGACAGGAGCTGGAAAACATCCAGAGCCGGCTGCGGGCCGGTTATGGCAACGCCGAGGGAAACCGGCTCCGGGCCAGGCGACGGGCACTCAGTGGTCGCCTGGGGCGGGAGTGTATCCTCGGGTAACGCCAGGTCAGGGCTTTTCTGTAGGTTCCGTGGTCTGGATGCCGGGATAGAAGGTGGACCGGTGGGGATTGCCGTCGTCGGGAAACAGTATCCGGTCCACGAAATCGAGACTTTTCGACATCATCTCTTTTGTTCCGATACGTGAGTCCTGATGACGGGCATTGATCAGCAGGTCCAGGGCGGCCGTGGACCGACCGGTGGCGGCATTGACCCGGATCGCCATGCGGGCGGACTGTTCAAAGGGGGCCCAGCGGTCGTTGGTGCCATGGAGCAGCAGGATGGGCGGGAAATCCTCGCGGACCCGGGCCACCGGGCTGGCCTCCAGGGCCAATTTACTCTGGTAGGTAGGGTACCCCATTAACCGGTCCGCCGCCGCCCGGCCCTTTTCTCCCATGGTGGTGATATCGGAGACGCCGGACCAGGACACTACGCCCTGTACCTCCGGCGAGGCATCGTCGTAACCCATGGCCGGATCCTGGGAGGTGGACTCCCCGTTGGTGGCGGCCAGCATCTGGGCCAGGTGCCCGCCGGCGCCCTGGCCCATGACAACGATGCGTTCGGCATCCAGCTGGTACTGATCAGCGTTGGCACGGAGGAAGCGAATGGCGGCCTTGGCATCATGGAGCTGGGCAGGCCAGTGGGCCTCGTCCGCCGGGCGGTAACCCACATCCACCAGGGCATAGCCCTGATAGATGGCCCAGTAGGCGGGGGCGTTGGCGGCGGACTGCCTGCTTCCGGTTGTCCAGTCGCCACCGTGGAAGTGCACGATAAACCGATAGGGCGGCTCGCCTTCAAAGGGATAGGTGATGTTGAGCCGCTGGTGTGGGCTGTCCCCGCCGATGGCATAGGGCACGTCCTGCTCAACTTTCCAGAACTGATCCAGGTCGATGAGTCCCTCATCCGGGGCCGGTGATGGGGTCGGGGTACCGTTGGTCTGCCGGTTGGCCATGCGGTTCAGCGCCTGGCGGAAGTCGGCCAGCAGCTCAGGCGAGGCCTCACCGGATACGGTCACGTCCACTGGCGGTATCCCCCTGGCAAACACGGGGCTGATGATCCCGGCGACCAACAAAAGGGCAAAGCGTATCGTCCTGAACGTCAAGTGTGGCTCCTGTCTGGTAAGGTCCGACGGATGGCTGGGGCTTGGATGGACGCAAGGATAATCATTCTGCCGGCCAGCGTCACCCCGGGCCTGGCCGGCAGGCGCTCAGGCGCGCCGGAAGCTTGCCAGGGCAACAGCGGCCACGACGAACAGGCTGCCAAACACCTGGTTCATGCGTTTCTGGCGCCGGGGCGTGGTCATGAAGCGGAACAGCTGGCTGGCAAGCAGGGCGTAGCCAAGCATCACCATGCAATCCACGATAATCAGCGTGATGCCCATGGTGGCCAGTTGTGGCCCATGGGGCGCTTCCGCCACCAGGAACTGGGGAAACAGGGCGATCAGGAACACCGTGGCCTTGGGGTTGGTCAGGTTGACGACCGTTGCCCGCCAGAAACGGCGACCATCGCTGACCTCCGCCTGCCCGTCGGAAGCATGTGCCACCGCCGGTTCGCGCCATTTCTGTATGCCCAGCCACACCAGGTAGGCCACCCCGAGCCACTTGATGACCGACAGGGCCATGTTGGACGAGGCAATCACAGCCCCCAGCCCGGCACCCACCAGCAGTATCTGAGCGCCATAGCCCAGTTGCAGGCCCAGGATCGCGGGCATGGACCGGCGTACGCCGTACTGAAGCCCGTTACTCATGGTGTTGACGGCCCCGGCGCCGGGGGATACGGATATGAGAATGGCCGCCACCACAAAGGTCAGCCAGACAGAGAGTGACATTGCGTATGCTCACCTGAAATTCCGGATGCTATAATCCGCCGTGTAATTCGCACGCCAGCAAGGAGATTGTCATGGCTAAACGACGGGCAAGGCCCACCAATCATAGCGCGGTCCAACGTGACCTGAGAACACCCAAGTTCCAGATGCGGGTGGTTGAGGACAAGACCAAGTACAAGCGCAGTCGCGACAACAGGGTCAGGTCAGAGGATTTCCGCAAGGCCGCCTGATGGTGGTCTTACGAAAGTCCTCTGATCCTTCAGATACTGTGCTGTTCCTTCATCCGGGCATCCCGGTTCAGTTGCTCCAGTTCCCGGTTCAACGCCTGGGACCAGCGCTGGAGTTCCTCCTTGAGCCGCTCGAAGGACTGGTCGGACAGTTCTGACAGCTGCTCCTGGATGCGGGCCAGTTCCTTGCTGACCTCGGCAATGGTCTCGGGGTCGTCGCTGTCCAGGGCGTTCTGCTGGCGCTCCAGCCCGTCCCGGGCCTGTTCGATGGTCTCACGCTCCTCCTCGCTTGCGGAGGGAGCGTCCTCCAGGGCCTCGTCCAGCGAACGGGACAGTTCCTCCATCCGCTTTTCCAGACTGTCGCCATACTGTTCGAACAGGGCGGACATGTCCTCCTGTGTTTCCTCGGAGAAGGCCGAGAATTCGTCGATCAGGCGGTCCAGTTCCTGGTTTGCCCGGTCCGATTCATCCGCCAGGCGTGAACGCAGACTGTCCCCGAAATCACGGACGCTTCCCATCAGGCTGCCGATGCGGACATCCGTGCTGATTGCATCGCCGGTGCGATGATAGTCCACCTGCCACTGGTCGTTGATGCGAACCAGGTAGGTGGTGGTTTCCAGCTCGTCCCCCTTCATGTCGGGCAGGGCACTGACTTCGGTACCAATCCGCGCTTCCTGGTCTTCCACGGTGACCCGTCCCCAGCTCACCTCGGCGCCCTCCCAGTCCAGGGAATAGCCGTCGAAGCCTGACTCGTCCACCAGCGTCGAGAGTTCCGCGGCGGTTTCGGCATCGTCTTCCAGCACCGCTGCCCAGAACTCACGGGTGACTTCCTGGGGTGTTTCCGGGCCCCCGCAGCCGGTCAGGGCGAGGGTGATTGCCAGGAAGGGCACGGCAAGGGATTTATGCGCTGTCATGTAGGATCCAAACTGATGTCGATGATTTAAACGATGACAAATCGTAACGCCATTGCCCGGCGTTTTGAACTATCCGGACTACCGGGAATTGGGACAGTCCGGTGGGGAAATCGTTGATCCGTCCGGATTCAGGTGTCACCAAGCCGTGGGGAGCGACGAAGTTCCGCTCTTAATGTCGTCGAAATGGGCATAAATTACTGTCCATTTATTTAACTCCTACCAACGCCGCTCTCCGATAACCCATTGATATCCTTTAGTAGGCCCGGTCCTTGCTAGTAGTACCCAATCATCAGGACAACAAATGAAAAGGACGCACCATGTTTCGCAAGTTCCTTTGGGCAATTGCCTTTATTACACCCTCCCTGGCCAATGCAGGCCTGTTGCATTACGACCTGAACTTCGAGTCATACGATCCCGAGCACTCCGTGAGTGGTAACGGTTTCATCCTTGCCGATACTGATCTCAATGCGGTTGTTGGAGGCCAGCTGGTTTGTGATGAGTTTGTCTTTTCCTGGTCGGATGGCTCTCCGCAGGCACTGACCCAGGTCGGTGAATATTACGGTGCCAATGTGGTGAGTGGTGGTCTCGTTAATGGCACGGACGGAATGACCGGTGAAGCCGGAACCCTGGAGCTGATGTTCCTGCTCTGGCCGCCGGTGGAAGGGGACGGCTTTGCCGACAAACTGGATGCCCACTTCCCGGAGGACATCTGGTCGACCCTCCATGTGCCTTCCGAGGGCCGAGGCGACGGTCACTGGTTGAACGCTCCGGTGACAACGCACTTTACCCTGGATGCTCCCGTCAATGTGTTGCAAGGCCTGGCGGAAGCCACTGACGTGCCAGCGCCGTCTTCCCTCCCGCTGTTTGCACTGGGCGGATTGCTCCTGGTGTGGCGCCGCTATCGCGGCTGAGGTTTTCCCTCCATGGCCGTCGACACCGATTCCAGACCGGGAGTCGGTGTCGATGGCGCGGGCTCGGGACATGGACGTTCACAGCTGCCATAATGTCGGCTGGTTTTCAGGCAGATAGCAACTTCCATGACTGATCTATCCGACCCCAAGACGGCCCGTGAGCTCAAGGGCGGTACCGGTATCCGCCGAATCATCAATGCCGCCGGATACTCCATGAACGGTTTCCGCACGGCTTTTCGGACCGAGCCGGCTTTCCGCCAACTGGCACTATTGAACGTCATTCTGCTGCCCATCGCCCTCTGGGTGGATGTGTCACCGGCGGAGCGAGCTATCCTGCTGGCGACACCGCTGCTTTCCCTGACCATCGAACTGATCAACTCGTCCATTGAACACGTGGTGGACCGGATATCCCTGGAGCTGCACCCACTGTCCAAGTCGGCCAAGGATATGGGCAGCGCCGCGCAGTTTATGGGGTTGGTCATCATCGCCGTCTGTTGGGCTGCCATCCTGATCTGATGTCATGCGCCTGATCCTCAGCCGGAAGGGATTCGACAGTTCATCGGGTGGGTGCCCGAACCCGGTCTTTCCGGATGGTTCCGCCCTGGCGTTACCGATCCCGGACGGCCAGTCGCCGATCCGCTATGGAAAGATCAGGCACCAGGGCAAAGGCATTGGTCCGCTGGTCACTGGCCTGACCTCCGGCAAGGTAAAAGCGAACCACCGAGCCCACCTGGACCCTGATGTGATACCGGATGCCTATCCCCGTGAGGACGGCTGGCGGCCCATCCTGGGACAGCATGGCCAGGCCCAGTCCCACCTGATGAAGCAGGGCGTGTGTGCCGGCGATCTATTCCTGTTCTTTGCCCTGTTCCGTGAGGTGGAGCGCCACCGGAGGTGGTGGCGGTTCGTGCCGGGCGCCAGGCCCTTCCACGCCCTGTGGGGCTGGCTCCAGGCGGGTGAAGTGGTGCCGCTGGACGGTAACCACAAGGTGCCGACCTGGGCGGCCTACCATCCCCATCTGTCGGGCCAGCGGGGCGTTCACAATTCCCTGTACCTGTCGGCGGAAAGCCTGGAGCTTCCAGGGCTTGAAAGCCCGGTGCCGGGAGCCGGGCTGTTCGGTCGAATGAAAGAAGGGCACCGGCTGACAGCGCCGGATACCCGGGGCGTAACCGACTGGCTCCTGCCGGAGGCCTTCTTCCCCTCTGAAGGCCGGGAACCCCTCAGCTACCACCACAACCGGGACCGCTGGCGACGGGCAGGGGAGGGCAAGTGCCGGTTAAAAAGCGCGGCCAGGGGGCAGGAGTTTGTGCTGGACCTGGAGGCTTACCCGGGTGTGGCGAATTGGTTGGCAGGGTTGTTTGCGTCTGGGGAGTGAACGGCATGGGAAGTGCTGCCGGTGGTTTCTTTCAGGCAACAAAAAAGCCAGCGGCATGGCTGGCTTCTTCGTGAAATAGATGGTGCCCGGAGGCGGAATCGAACCACCGACACGGGGATTTTCAATCCCCTGCTCTACCGACTGAGCTATCCGGGCAACTTGGCATTCTGTTTAGTCGGTGCTTGCCTGACACCGGCAGGCTATTGCCTGCTTCCCCTGCTCATTCCGGCCGCAAATCGCAGATTTGCGTCGTTCGGCTGCGCACCAAGCTTCGCTTGGTAACCGCTTGCCTCACCCAACTGAGCTATCCGGGCAACTTGGCATTTCTGTTTAGTCGGTGCTTGCCTTCCACCGTTTCCGTTGCACTCACCGTGCAACGGGGCGCTATTAAACCGGTTTAGGATGGTTGAGTCAAGGCCGCCGGGCAAAAAATTCCCGGGTGTTCCGGTGGTGGCTAAACCTTGATCAGCAAGCGTTATTTTTCCGGTGGCACGTAGCCTTCGGCCTTGTCGAAGGGTTCGTTGTTGAAGAAGCGGTCCATCTGCGCCTGCAGGTACTTGCGGGTGTTCGGGTCCATCAGGCTCAGGTGTTTCTCGTTGATCAGCATGGTCTGTTGGGCCTGCCATTCCTCCCAGGCCTGTTTGGAGATGTTCTCGTAGATCTCCTGGCCCTTGGCGCCGGGCATGGGTGGGAAGTCGAGGCCTTCCATCTCTTTCTGGTACTTGCGGCAGAATACGGTGCGGCTCATGGGGGCTCCTGTCGATAATTAGTGGAGTGCCTGAATGTCTGATCCGGGGGATGATAACAGATCAGAGCAGGGTGGCCTGTTCCGGTGTGGTGAGCAGGCTGCGGATCGGGGCGGGGAGTCCGAGTTCGAGGGCCTCTTCCCGGTGGATCCAGCGCTGGTCGGCCATGTCCCGGATCTGATTGGACGGCGTTACCTGTAACCTGGCCGGCTGGATATGCAGGTGGTAGTGGCTGAAGGTGTGGCGAAAGCCGCTGATCAGGTCCGGCTCGCTGCAGTCGAGTCCGAACTGGCGTTCGCAGGCGTCCTGCAGTTCGTCGGGGCCATAGGCCGGGTCCAGTTCCGGCAGGCTCCAGAGGCCGCCCCAGATACCACTGGGCGGGCGGCGTTCCAGCAGGATACGACCGTCCAGGTCTTCCAGGATGACCATCCAGGTGGTCTTCTCCGGTTTCTCCTTTTTGGGTTTGCGGCCCGGGTAAAGGTGGATATCGCCATTGGCATAGGCGACACAGCCGTCATTCACCGGGCAACGCTCGCAATCCGGTCGGCTGCGGGTGCAGACCAGTGCGCCCAGATCCATGATGGCCTGGGTATAGTCCCGTGGCCGGGTATCCGGTGTATGCTCTTCGGCGTGCTGCCACAGGGCATTCAGAGTGGCGGTCTGCCCGGGCCAGCCGGGCACGGCGTGGTAGCGGGCCAGCACCCGCTTGACGTTACCGTCGAGAATCACCGCCCGCTGGTTCCAGGCCTGGGCGATAATCGCGGCGGCTGTGGAGCGACCGATGCCGGGCAGGGCCTCCAGGGCCTCCTGGTCCCGGGGGAACTCGCCACCGTGGTCCTCCATCACCTGGATGGCCGCTTTCTGCAGGTTGCGGGCGCGGGCGTAGTAACCCAGGCCGGACCAGTGCCCGAGCACGTCGTCCACCGGCGCTTCCGCCAGATCCCGTACCGTGGGGAAGCGTTCCATAAAGGCCTGGAAGTAGGGGATGACGGTGGTCACCTGGGTCTGCTGGAGCATGATCTCCGAGACCCAGACCCGGTAGGCATTACGATCCTGATGCCAGGGCAGGGCGTGCCTGCCGTGCTGGTCGTACCAGCGCAGCAGGCGTTCAGCGAAACGGTCATTCATCGATTGAACAGCCCCTCCAGGGCGTCCTTGACCTTGCCGCCGGTTTCCTCACCGAGCTTTTCGTTTATCCTCTCGCTGATCTCGTCCTCTGCCTTGGAACGGGCGGCATTGGCGGCCATGTCCTTCAGGGTGTCCCGGAAGCGCGAGCCGTCGAAGGAGCACAGGCCGGCCGGGTCCTCCTGGAAGTTGCCACGGCACTCCACCGGAATGACCACGTTCTCCACGTACTCGGTGACCCGGCAGGCCTCATCACGGTGAATCTCGCCCACGATGCGAAGACCAGCCTCGTAGTCGATTTCCGACGCGGCCATGTCCACCTCGCCATTACCTTCCAGTCGCATGCCGGCCAGGGCCGCCACCAGGCTGGTGTTGTTCAGGGTGTTGCCGTTGATGTCCAGTTCGCCGCGCATGTCGTTGAAGGGGGTGGTTTTACCCCAGTCGGTGGTGGTGAGCTGCTCCTGGTTCGCCAGGGCAATGCCGGTGCAGGCCATGCGTGTCAGGTTCATGCGGGTAAACTCGCCCTCGGCGAGGTTGAACGTCACCTTGCCGTCGGCGTTCTGGCGCAGGGCGGAAATCCTGTTGCCGCTGGTGTTTGCATTGATGTTGATGTTGGAGGCACCGGCCAGCATGTCCATTTCCGCCAGGTCCATTAGCAGGGCCCGGGTCTGTACACCGGATACATCAGCGCGCAGGGTCCAGGCCGGGTTATCCGTTCGGGCATCAATGCCGATATTGGACTGGAAGCCCCCCTGGTACAGCTTGCCGCTGAAGTTGCTCAGCCCAAGCCGTCCTCCCGAGGCATCAATCGCGGTCTGGATATCGGTGATGGTCAGGTTGCTGATGATCAGTTCATCCAGTCCCAGGTCGATGTCCAGCTCCAGCCCACGAATGGTCTCCAGGGGTAATAGGTCGCCTTCCTCGCCCTTGGAGGCGGAGGCGGATCCGCTGGCCGCGGTCTGGTCGCCATCACCGCCTTCCGCCGGTGGCGGCAGGTAGCGGTCGGCATTGAGGGCATCACCCTCCAACTGGAATGCCAGGGCGCCGGATTCGATGTTGTAGCGGGCGCCGCCGGTAAAGGTGGTGTCATCAAGGATGATTTCCAGTTCCGACAGCTCGGCGACGCCTGCCGGGCCGCTGAGCTTGGTGCTGAATGCCAGCCGGTTCAGCACTTCCGGGTCGGTGGTTTCAATCTCGCCCGCGCCCAGGGTGTTGAGCAGTTCCCGCAGGGAGAATTCCGCGATTGCCAGATCACCGGTGACCTTCGGCTTGGCGCCGAAGCCTTCCACATCCAGGTTGGTGGTGAGCTCCAGGTTGGCCAGGGTTGCCCGGAGGTCTTCAACGCTGGCGGTCTCATTCTCCAGGTTGGCTCCGGCGTTACCGGTTATACGGGCCTGCAGCGTGCGGTCGCCGAATGGCTCGCCGGACAGGCCGAACTTGGCATCCAGGCCGCTGACGGAAAACTGGTTCAGGGCCTCATTGGCGGTAATGCGCATGGAAATGTCGCCATCGACACCCATATCCGGCTGGGTGGTGTTCACCAGGAAGCCGACTTCCAACGGGAACTCTGACCCCAGGGCGATCTGGCTGGCGAGCACGCGGAAATTCTGCAGCACGATGGTCTGGCCCGTGCCCAGGTCCTCGTATTGCACGCTGGCATTGGTGATCTGTATTTCCTCCACGGCGAAGGTTAGCGGGTCCCCGGAGCCGTCGGTGTCGGCGGTGGTTTCCGGTTCAGCCTGCTCCGTTTCAGCGGCGGTGTCGTCGGTGGCGGTCGCCTCGCCCTCCGGCATGATCCGGGTCCAGTTGCCGTTCCCGTTCTCATCCACCACCAGCCGTGCATCCAGGCCATCCAGCACAAACCTCTGCACCTGTGGAGACATGGAGATCAGCGACCAGAGGTCCAGTTCGGCAACCAGCTGCTGTAGGGCCACAAAACGCTCACCTTCCAGGGAGGCCTCCACCTCGTTCACCTCCAGACCCAACGGGAACAGGGACCAGTCGATATCGCCGGAAAGGTCCAGGTCCAGGTTGGTCCTGTTCTCCACCAGCCGCTCAATCTGCGGCTTATAGGTGTTTGGATCGATAACGAACATCGCCACCGCAATGGCGACAACGGCCAGCACGATCAGGCCGACAATGGCCAGAACAATGTAGCGTACAGCTTTCATGGCGGGAGGATCCTTTCTGGGTGACATCCAATGGGTTGAGGGCCGTGCGACCGGCTCTCCTTCCAAGCCTAACGCACAGATTACAAAATAAAAGCGCCCCAAGTATGACAAAATGGCAGGGTTTCGCCACAATAGGCAGTTTACTGGCGCAACAAACCTGGCCGGATGCCAGCACTCCGTTATTATCACCTTGACGGGGGCTGTATAACTTGAGGAGACAGGCGTGGCTTTTACCGTATCCATAGAGTTGAACCGCGAGATCGAGCTGGCCGCTTCCTACGACGAGGCCTTCGAGTTGTTGTCTGATGTGCCCCGTTCCGTCAGCTATTTCCCCAAGATCGACCAGCTGGTGGACCTGGGCGACAACGCCTACCGGTGGGAAATGGAGAAAATCGGCATCGACAAGTACTCCATCCAGACCGCCTATGCCTGCAAGTACCGGTCGGACAAGGATGCCGGTAAGATTACCTGGGAGCCGGTGAAGGGCGAAGGTAACGGTGTGGTCCGGGGCAGCTGGATACTGACCACCATTGACGACAACCGCACCCGGGCACGCTTCCAGACTTCCGCGGAATTGACACTGCCGCTGCCGGGACTGCTCAAGCTGGCCATCAGCCCGGTGGTCAAGCACGAGTTCAACGGACTGGTGGACACCTACATGAACAACCTTAAGAAGGCGTTCTGAATCCCCGGTTCGATGTGAAGCTATTGCCACATAGCGCTGAAAGCAGGACGCAGACGCCGTGAGAAGGTATAATTGGCGCCTGATCCATTGCCAGTTTTGTAAAACTCCGGAGTTCCCATGGCCGATCGCAAGGCACGGGTAGAGCGTAATACCCTTGAAACCCAGATTACCGTCGAGATTGACCTGGACGGTACCGGCAAATCCAGCTTTGATACTGGCGTGCCTTTCCTGGAACACATGATGGACCAGATCGCCCGTCATGGCCTGGTTGACCTGACCATCAAGTCCACCGGCGATCTCCATATCGACGATCACCACACCGTGGAAGACATCGGCATCACCCTGGGCCAGGCCTTCAAACAGGCCGTGGGCGACAAGAAGGGCATCCGCCGCTACGGCCACGCCTACGTGCCCCTGGACGAAGCCCTGTCACGGGTCGTCATTGACCTGTCAGGCCGTCCCGGGCTGCTGATGGACGTGCCTTACACCCGCGCGTCCGTAGGCGGTTTTGACGTGGACCTGTTCGCGGAATTCTTCCAGGGCTTCGTCAACCACTCCATGGTCACGTTGCACATCGACAACCTGAAGGGCAAGAACACCCACCACCAGATTGAAACCGTGTTCAAGGCCTTCGGTCGCGCCCTGCGCATGGCCATTGAGATGGATGAACGGATGGCCGGTATCACACCGTCCACCAAAGGGTCGCTGTAAACGCCCCGGACACTTTTTCAGGACAGTTCCCCGATCATGAATACCGTTGCCATTATTGACTACGGCATGGGCAACCTCCATTCCGCCCGCAAGGCCGTGGAGCACGTCGCCCCGGACGCCACCGTGCTGGTCACCGACAACGCCAACCAGATCCGCGAGGCAGACCGCGTCATCCTGCCCGGCGTTGGCGCCATCCGTGACTGCATGGCGGAAATCCGCCGCCTGGGCGTGGATACACTGGTGCGCGAAGTCTCCGTGGACCGCCCCTTTCTCGGCATCTGCGTTGGCATGCAGGCCATCATGTCCCGCAGCGAGGAAAATGGCGGTGTCGACTGCATCAACCTGTTCGACTCCCAGGTGCGCTTCTTCGGTGAAAACCTCACCGAAAACGGCCAGCGCCTGAAGGTCCCCCACATGGGCTGGAACCAGGTCTGGCAGACCCAGGATCATCCACTGTGGCACGGTATCGAAGACGGCGACCGCTTCTACTTTGTCCACAGTTATTACGTGGAGTCCGCCGGCAACCACGATATCGCCGGCCGCACCCACTACGGCGTCGACCTGGCGGCAGCGGTGGCGAGAGATAACATTTTTGCGGCGCAGTTCCACCCGGAGAAAAGTGCACGGGCGGGGCTGCAGCTTTTGAAGAACTTTACCAACTGGTCCGGAAAACGCTAGCAGGCACGTCAGAAGTAGCGTGACGATGTGCGGTATGGCTTTCCGGGACCGTCGAAAAGAGGGACCTTTTCGACGAGCCTACAGGGACGTATTCACGGCGTGTCCCGGAAAGCCATACCGTGCAGCGGCACGCGAACATGCTGCACCCCGGTTGGCCAGCTGACTGCAATGGAACCAAAGAGCCATGCTGATAATCCCCGCTATCGACCTGAAAGACGGCAAATGCGTCCGCCTGAAACAGGGCCGGATGGACGAATCCACCCAATACGGTGACGACCCGGTCGACATGGCCACCCGCTGGGTGGAAGCCGGCGCCCGCCGCCTGCACCTGGTCGACCTCAACGGCGCCTTCGCCGGCGAACCCGTCAACGGTGAAATCGTTCGGGCCATCGCCAAACGCTATCCGGACCTGCCCATCCAGATCGGCGGCGGCATCCGCTCGGCGGACACCATCGAAGCCTACCTCAAGGCCGGCGTACAGTGGGTCATCATCGGCACCAAGGCCGTCAAAGAACCTGACTTCGTCACCGAGATGTGCAAACGGTTCCCCGGCCACATCATCGTTGGCCTTGATGCCAAAGACGGCCGTGTGGCCACCGACGGCTGGGCCGAAGTCTCCGAAGTCATGGCCACCGACCTGGCCAAACGCTTTGCCAACGACGGCGTCGAGGCCATCGTCTACACTGACATCAGTCGTGATGGCATGATGCAGGGCGTCAACGTTGACGCCACCGCCGCCCTGGCGGAAGAGGGGGGCATCCCGGTGATCGCTTCCGGTGGCGTCACCAATATGGACGACCTCAAGCGCCTGGCCACTGTCGCCGACAAGGGCATCCTGGGTGCCATCACCGGTCGCGCCATCTACGAAGGCACCCTCGATGTGGCGGAAGCGCAGGCCTACTGCGACAGCTTGAAACAGGCCTGAGGAGAGCCAGTGTCCCTTAACACAAGTTTGTCGACTGTCAGAGCCCGCCATGCCCCTCAGGCCAAGGCGCGGCTCGCCGGTAAGGGTGGTTCCCTTGCCAAGAGACGCAACACCGGCCTGAGGGGCATGGCGGGCTCCCGCAGGGCGGGCCTGTGCGAGCGTTGTGCGTCGTTGCACTCACTTGAATTGGCTAAGGCCAGTCCTGCACTCGTGCTCCTAGTGTCCCGTCTGGGTAATTCTTTAACCTACTGCGCGACGCTGAGGCTTCTGGCCAAGGCGCCAGTTCGCCGGTGTGGTGGTTCCACATCAAGGGCTGGCAACACCGGCCAGAAGCCTCAGC